>VBON01000055.1 GCA_005877525.1 Nitrospirota bacterium | reverse complement strand
TTCGCCTCCTGCAAGACTTTTATCTGTTTGTTCAGTGCTTCATTCTGGACCCGCATGCGGTCGAGATCACTCTTGGTGGCCTGAAGGTCTTGGAGGGTCTGCTCGTGTGTGCTCTGGCTGACGACACATCCGGTCATCAATGCCGTGACCATCACCAGCAGTCCCATCGCGGTTCGCTTCATGCCTATCCTCCTCGGTATGCGTTTCAACCTACGTGATTTTCTTTCTCCATATTTAATTCGAAATGCAGGATTTTGTCAACAAAGAAACGCTTGTCGCGCGATTCTCCTTGACAATTCTCGCCACGGTTCCGGATGATGCTGCGACGCCTATGTCGGTCTGGACCGTTATCATCCTCGGCATTGTCGAAGGTCTCACCGAATTCCTTCCGGTCTCTTCCACCGGCCATTTGATTCTTGCCGGATACGCCCTCAACTTCACCGGCGAAGGGGCCACCAGTTTTGAGATTGCGATTCAACTCGGCGCCATCCTTTCTGTCATCGTGTATTTCCGACAGCTCCTGTGGGCTCTACTCAGACAACTTCCTCGGAACCCGGTCAGCCAGCGGCTGGCCTTGGCGTTGGCGATAGCCTTCTTGCCGGCCGCTGTCATCGGCCTCGACGTCCATAAGTTGATCGAGGCTTACTTGTTCGGGCCCATCACTGTGGCATGGGCGTTAATTGCGGGCGGGGTCGTGATTCTCCTTGTCGAGCGCCGGTTGGGAAAGCGGCCGATGGAAGGATTGAATCACATTGACCTTCGACAGGCATGGTGGGTTGGCGTCGCACAGTGCTTTTCGATGTTTCCCGGCGTCTCGCGGTCCGGCGCCACGATCATTGGGGGATTGCTGACCGGCATGGATCGGACGACGGCCACTGAGTTCTCGTTTCTGTTGGCGGTTCCCACGATGCTCGCGGCCACCGGCTATCAGATCGTGAAGTCCCACGAAGTGCTGCTGCAAGGAGACCCGCTTTTGTTGCCGCTCGGCCTGGCGGTCGCATTCGTCACGGGACTCGCCGTCGTCGCCGGTTTTCTCGCCTTCGTACGCTCGCATACCTTTCGGCCATTTGCCTACTATCGCATTGTCCTCGGGGTATTCATCCTGATCATCATGCGCTAGTTCTCTCATCGCTCTTGTATGAGGTCATCACTTAATTCGTCCGGGTTATCACTCGGGCGAGCCGGAAAATGTTCCGCAAGCAAGTCGCCGCACTTTTCGATCGCGCGACAGAAGCCCTCAGTCGGACGGCCTTCGTGAATGGCCGCCACGAGCTCTTGGACAATCTGGTCCCAGGTCGATGGTGGCACCCGCTCATTGATGGCCTTGTCGGCCAGCACCTGCACCCGTCTCTCCAACAATGAGAGCATGATGAGAATTCCGGTCCCCTCTCGTGTCTTGTGGAGGCCATGCTCATAGAAGGCCGCTTCGGCTCTTCTTCGCACCGCGCTGTCTATTCGCTCCTTGCTGGTCAACAGACGAATCGTCGCAGGCAACAACCCCGCATAGTCGCCTACGCCATAGGCTACGACCACCGCAAGGAGAATCCAGGCGGGCGAAAGAATTCCTCCCCAACCAGGGCGATCCCAGAGGAGCAGTGTTGACAGCGTAATCAAGGCGAGGATAACGCCCAAGGCATGGCCGGCTTCGCGATATTGCGCGGATCGCGGCACAATCATAGGGACGATTTCTCCTCGCGTCCGGCGTTCTGCTTCGCACACTGCAGTGCGAATTTTGGCCAAATTCTCTTCGGTGAACATCATCTCACCAACTTCCCGACGCACCACCCCCGCCAAAACCACCACCGCCGCCGCTAAACCCGCCCCCGCCGCCGAATGAACCCGAGCCCCCAAACCCACCGCCTAACCCGCCGAGTCCTCCATAGCCGCCCAGCCACCCTCCACGTCTCCCCGAAGATAGGGAGCTTCCGCCGCGAAACAGCGCCGAGAGAACCAACGCGATAAACATGGCCCCCGCCGCGGCAACGACGGCCATGAGTAATCCCAAAGACAGAGCGATCAGGAAGGATAGCAGTCCTCCGCTGACAAAACCCAAACTTGTACGAGACACGCTCAGCACCGT
Organism: Nitrospirota bacterium; assembly: GCA_005877525.1. GTDB lineage: Bacteria > Nitrospirota > Nitrospiria > Nitrospirales > NS-4 > NS-11. The sequence goes on along the minus strand of VBON01000055.1, from coordinate 3,917 downwards.
CCCGATAATGGTGCCGAGCAGCACCGCGACCAGAAAAACATTCCAGCGGCCTTCGCTTTCTCGCTGGACAGGGCGTGGAGTATTTGCTGGTACCGTATAGGTGCCTTCGATGGTACCCAGAATTGCCCGTAGACCCGCAGCGATTCCTTGAGAATATTCACCCGCACGAAAGCGAGGAACCATTTCGTTCCGGATAATTCGGGAGGTGACGGCGTCCGTCAGGACGCCTTCGAGGCCATACCCCACTTCAATGCGGATCCGCCGGTCTTGGGCGGCGACCAATAGCAGCACGCCGTTGTCGGTCCCTTTCTGCCCGAGCTTCCAGGTTGTCGCAACACGATGCGAAAATTCTTCGAGGGGTTCGCCCTGCAAACTCGGCAGGGTGAGGACCGCGACCTGATTGCCGGTGCGGCGTTCATGCGCGGCTAGTTCCTGAGAGAGGGACGCCGCCAGATCGGGAGTAACAAGGTGAGCCGTATCGACAATCCGGCCGGTAAGCGGTGGCACGTCCAGAGCAAGGACGAATCCAGGCAAGACCGATCCTGCCAGTAACAGGAGCAGCGCGCTTTTCACCGCCACGCGCAGCCGGCAGCGGAGTATCCGACCGCCCGCCGTTGAACCTGCCTGCACGAGTTAGAACTTGGCCTCCGGCGGTTTCGATACAGCCTTTTCGTCCGCGACGGTGAAGTTTGGTTTCACACCGAGGTGCAAGATGTACTTTGCCGTCAAGCTTGTCGGGAAGAACCGGACCGACTTGTTATACTCTGCAACCTTATCGATGTAGCGCTTGCGTGCGACAGCAATCCGATTTTCAGTCCCCTCCAACTGGCTCTGAAGATCACGAAAATTCTCATTGGCCTTTAAGTCCGGATATTTCTCCACGACTACCAGCAACCGCGAGAGGGCCGAGGATAAATCGCCTTGCGCCTGCTGATATTGTTTGAAGGCTTCAGGATTCTTGAGTAAATCCGAGGAAGGCTTTACGCTCGTGGCCTGGGCCCGCGCCTGCGTGACCGCTTCCAGTGTCTCGCGTTCATGCGCCGCATAGCCTTTGACGACATTGACCAGGTTCGGAATTAAATCCGCTCGGCGTTGGTATTGATTCAGGACTTCGCTCCAGGCGGCGTTTGTCTCTTCATCCAGGGCCTGGATTTGATTGTAGCCGCAGCCGGATGCCCCACACAGCAGAACGGCCAGAGCAGGGATCACTAACAGCAAGGATCTCGGTCGCATCGGACGCCCTCCAAGGTGAATCGCTTCGTCTATCCTAGCGTGTCTTGGCAGACAGATTCCATCCGCCGGTCCGATACCATTCCGACACGAAGGTATAGCACCGGCGTTATAAAATAGTTTTATTTCCTTAAGGAGCAATTCGGCAAGTTGTTATCATATTAACATTAGGACTTTTTATATAACCCTTCAACAAACTTGCCTTAACCCTTTGGTTGGGATAAAAGTGGATCTGCCAGCCTTTATTTTCTCCGCTCACCTGCCGATAGGTAGGAGGTTGCCATGAGACACTTAAAGTATCCAGCCGCTTTGATTTTCTTTGGCAGCCTGCTGAGCCTTCCCTTGTTGTTCCCCGCAAAACCGATTTGCTTGCGTCTCTCTCAACACAGAAACTGGCAACGGACTACTCCACGCCATCGGCGGGGCAGAGCCTTCCGGCAACAGGTTGCGGCATGGGGCTGTCCCAGGAGCTTCTAACATTTTTATGGAATGCGACAGAGACGAAAGCATCTTCCGGCAGGTCTCGTACGACTGCTTGAAGAGCCTGTTCGTTTTTGGAAGCCTTCTCCTTGGCATCGTATTGCTGGGTTCGCTCGCGCGGTGGCTTGGCCTCGTGCTCTTCACAATCTTTGCCCTGGTCACGTTGAAGGATATCCTGCGGCTGCTCATGGCCGTCGGCCTTGGAGTTCTGGTGCTGCCTTTTACCATCATGGCGGCTCTGAAGATCGCTCCGATCAGCGGCCAGCAAGGCTTTGGCAACGAGTTTCATCTCTTAAACGCCAACGCGATCATTCTCATGCAGCTCCTCGTGCTGATCGGCTACAACCTCTTTCTCTATAGCCACTTCTTCACCGCCAACAACCCCGTCTTCCCGTAAATCTTTCGGCCCTAAGAATTCAGGACGAGCAGCTCACCACAAGGTGTTTGCTCCAATCAGGGGGAGCTTCGGCATAGCGTTCCATGCCTGGATGGTCGTCATAGGGACGCCGCAGAAGAGCCAGCAGTCTGTCAATCTCCGAGAAGTCCCGTTTCTCCGTCGCGAGGGTGATGGCGGTCTGGGCAAGGTAGTTTCTCAGCACAAATCGAGGATTCGTTTTGTTCATACGTGTGCTGCGCTCGGCATCTTTGCTGCCTTCGCTTAGCAGACGCTGGCGATACCGGCCTGCCCAGTCGTCGAATGCCGGCCGATCGAGAAATAGATCCCGCAAGAGGCCTTTTCGCCCATCACTTGCCGAAGTTACTCCCCCCAATCCCCGAAAGAAGTTGGTGTAATCCACGTGATTCGCCTGCATGATCTCCAGCAGGCCGCTGACCAGGTCACCGTCCTCCGACCTCCATTCCGCGAGACCGAGCTTGCTTTGCATCAGCTCTCGATAGTGCGCTACCAACGCCGGCTCGTAGGCGGCAAGGGCTTCCTTCGCCTCCTCTTCCGTCATCAATGGCAGCAGCGCTTCCGCCAGAGCATGAAGGTTCCAGCTCCCGATGTTGGGTTGGCGATGGAAGGCATAGCGTCCCCCGCGATCAGAATGGTTGCAAATGAGTGCCGCGTTATAATCATCCAAAAACCCGAACGGTCCATAGTCAAGGGTCAGGCCCAGGATCGACATGTTGTCGGTATTGAGAACTCCGTGAGCGAAACCTGTTGCCTGCCATTTTGCCATTAGCCGGGCCGTCCGCTCGACGACCTCTCGTAGGAAGCGTCTGTACCTATCGGCTGCCCCCTGCAAGGTTTGAGAAAACCGATTTGCCGGCGGTAATAGAAGACCTCGAACGAACCAAAGCGCACGTGCGAAGGCGCAAGGCGCACCAGCATGGCCGCCGTCTCAACCCCTTCCTCTCGAAGGACCTCTTCGTCGCTCCCTACTAAACACAATGCCCGCGTCGTCGGAATGCCGAGACCATGCATGGCTTCGCTGCCAAGGTACTCTCGAATGCAGGACCGAAGTACGGCCCGGCCGTCTCCGTCCCGCGAGAACGGCGTCTGGCCGGAGCCTTTCAAATGCAGGTCCCATTTATCCCCACGCTCGTTACGAACCTCTCCCAACAGGAGAGCCCGGCCGTCGCCTAGTTGTGGGACGTAATGCCCGAACTGATGGCCCGCGTAGAGCATGGCTAGAGGTTCACATCCAGGAAGCAGGCGAGCGCCGCTGAAATATTCCACGAACTCAGGCCGCTCGGCTTCTTTCAGATCTAGATCAATCAGGGCGGCGGCATCAGCATTGAAGCTAACGAGATAGGGCGTGGAGCTAAACTGCGTAGGGGCTAGACGAGCCGAAAAATCTTCCGGCAGGCGCGCGTACGTGTTTTCGAATTGCAGGCTTTCGAGGGCGTGATTCAGACCTTCTTCACTCCTGCGTCTTCTCTGTCGGCGGTCGAATTCTTCACCGCGTCTTCCGCCTCCTTCATCGACGACTGAAGGTCCTGCTCGAGAGACTTCATTTCGGCTTGCATTAGATTCAATTCAGGTTCCACGGACTTCCGCACGTCATCGGTCGCCTCTTTAAAACCCTTCACCGCTTTTCCCACCTGCCGGCCGATCTCCGGCAACTGTTGCGGTCCGAACAGTAAAAAGGCGACGATGAGGATAACCAGAATTTCAGTGACGCCAAGCCCGAACATTTACATGCCTTGGGGATGGTCACCGGCAGGCTTCACGCCGGCAGGCGTTGGGGGCACCTCGGTCTGGG
>VBON01000032.1 GCA_005877525.1 Nitrospirota bacterium | reverse complement strand
CAACGCGAAAATCGGCAATCCCGAAGGCGCGTTCTTTGGCAGTTGGTTCCCGGCGATCAACATCGGCATCTTCAATGTTGGGACCAAGGCACAGGTCACCAACATGAACATCGTTGACCTGATAGTGGGCAAAACGCTCGGCCCCTTCGGGCGGATCCATGGGGGTGGCTACTACGGTAACCCGGATTCGGTCCTGATGCGCCAGGGCGGCTGTAAGCCCAATCCGGATCAGTCCAACCCTGTGCTCGCGGGGCAACTGACCTGCATCCCCGGGGCGAGCGGCAAGCTCGACAACGCCGGAGGCATGGTCGGCTACGACTACGGCTTCTGGAAGGTCAAAGACAAGGAAGGCAACGAATACAACAAATGGGTTTTCGCGGCCGATTACGCCAGCGGCAAAAACTTCATCGGTGGCGGCGGTTTCGGGATGTACCACTATTTCACGAAGGATATCAGTCTGCTGACGGGACCAGTCTGGTTCAACGATCACGTGATCAACGGGCAGTGGAAGTGGACCGTGCAGCTGGATATTAATTTTTAACGGAGGCGCGGCATGGTCACAATGCATGGGCGGCATGCTCAAACAGCACCGCAGGAAGCTTGAACGCGGATCTATGGAGGAGCCCGGCCCAGCGCAGGCTGCAACCGGCTCCAGTCATGAGGAGGACGAACGGCATGATGAGACAAGAAGGAGCCTTTAACATTGCCAGAATAATGCTAAGTGTGTGGCTATTGCTAGCCATTACGGCGCCGTGCGTCCTGGCCGAGGAAGCTCCACCGGCCCCCGCTCCGGCAGTAGGGGGGGAAACGCCGGCCGCGGGCGCCCCTGCCGCCACTCCACCGGCTCCTCCGCCGAAAATTGATTCGGGGGACACCGCCTGGGTCCTGGTTTCGACCGCGCTGGTTCTGGCGATGACCGCACCCGGGCTCGCCCTCTTTTACGGGGGGATGGTCCGGGAGAAAAACGCCTTGGGCACGATCATGCAGAGCTTCATTATCCTCTGCGTGATCAGCGTGCAATGGGTTCTGTGGGGCTATAGCCTGGCGTTCGGTCCGGACCACGGCCACATCATCGGCGGCTTGGAATGGTTAGGGCTGAATGATGTGAAAATGGATGCGGCAAACGCTGACTATGCGCCGACGATTCCGCATCAAGCGTACATGATCTTTCAGATGATGTTCGCCGTGATTACCCCGGCCTTAATCACTGGGGCATTCGCCGAGCGCATCAAGTTCAGCAGCTTCTTAGTGTTCATTCTGTTATGGGCTACCTTTATTTACGATCCCTTGGCCCACTGGGTATGGGGCAACGGCGGCTGGCTCGGCACCAGTAAAGGGGGCTTGGGCGCGCTGGACTTCGCCGGCGGCACCGTCGTGCACATTAGTTCGGGCGTGTCAGGACTGGCCTGCGCGTTCGTGCTCGGGAAGCGGTTGGGCTACGGGAAGGAGACCATGGCGCCGCACAATCTTCCCATGACGGTCCTGGGCGCCAGCATGCTGTGGTTCGGGTGGTTCGGATTTAATGCCGGCAGTGCGGTCAGCGCCGGCGCATTAGCTACCAGTGCCTTCGTGGTCACCAATACTGCCACTGCCGCCGCTGCCCTTTCTTGGATGGTGGTCGAATGGCTGTACCGGGGAAAACCGACTGTCTTGGGGGCGGCCAGTGGCGCGGTGGCTGGTCTTGTTGCGATCACCCCGGCGTCCGGCTTTGTGGGACCCATCTCCTCTATCTGGATCGGCATCGGTGCGGGTGTCCTTTGCTATTTGGCGTGCTTGGCGAAGGGAAAGCTGGGATACGACGACTCCTTGGACGCCTTCGGTATTCATGGCATCGGAGGGACGTGGGGCGCCTTGGCTACCGGCCTGTTCGCGTCGAAGCTCATTAATTCGAGCGGGGCAGACGGCTTGTTTTTCGGAAACGCGGGGCAGCTTGGCATTCAAGCCATTGCGGTGCTGGCCTCATGGGTCTTTTCGTTTGTGGGAACTGTCGTCATCCTGAAACTCATAGATTGGACAATGGGATTGAGAGTCAGCAACGAAGAGGAGCGGATAGGTCTTGACCTCACGCAGCACGAGGAGCGCGCCTACTCGCGAGGATAGGACTGGCCATGGTTGTCTACAATATACGCTTGGGCTATGATGGCTCGCCTAACGGCATTCACGGTGTCGGTGGAGTCCTCGATATCCCGCCACCGGGTTGTTCGCCTCCATGCGGAGCAAAAGGTTGGCTCCCGGGAAACCGCGTCCGTTCGGTTTCCTGGGAGTACGATCCTTGCGACTACGGTGGGTTCGTGGAGACGTTCCCAGCGACGCCAACGCAGCTCAGCGGAGTCTTGTCTGAACCAGGATGAAGAACGCATATATGCAAAGGAGTTGAGCGACGAGGCTGAGTGGCCTTGCGCGACAAAGGAGGCGTAAAGACATGAAGAAGATTGAGGCCATCATCAAGCCCTTCAAACTCGAGGAGGTCAAAGACGCCCTCACGGAGCTCGGCGTCTATGGGATGACTGTCTCGGAAGTCCGGGGCTTTGGACGCCAGAAAGGTCATAAAGAGGCCTACCGCGGCACGGAATACACCATTGAATTCGTGCCGAAGACCAAGATCGAAGTCGTCGTGCCGGACGGTTTGGCCGAAAAGGTGGTGGAAACTGTCATCCGCACCGCCAAGACCGGCAGTATCGGGGACGGGAAGATATTCGTGTCGAACTTGGAAGGCGTCATTCGAATCCGAACGGGCGAAACCGGGGACCGGGCGCTCTAAGACTATGTCTCAGACTATTGCCAAGGCGATGCCGGCTCTACCATGGACACGGGAAACCCTGGAGGCCAGCCGGAAGGAAATCGCGGCCGCTCATCGCGAGGGCGCTACGGGCTTGGAGATCGTGCGCGCCCTTGCCGATTTGGCGGACACGATTCTCCTTGCGCTCTATGAGGAGGCCTCGGCTACGCAATCGGCAGGCGGCGTCTGCCTGGTCGCGCTCGGCGGCTACGGAAGGCGCGAACTTGCTCCCTACTCTGATATCGATCTCATGTTTCTGTATTCCCCTGAGTGCGCCGTGAAGGCCAAGGCGGTCTCCACCCTGGTCCTGCATGCGCTCTGGGATCTTGGTTTCCAAGTTGGGCACAGCTTACGATCCATCGATGATTGCCTGTCGATGAGCAAAGCAGATCTCATCGTACGAACATCGCTGATGGAAGCCCGTTGGCTCGCCGGGGAGCGGGACCTCTTTACGGCCTTTACCACGGCCTTCCGGAAACAACTGTCCGGCAAGGCCGTGCAGCAGTTCTTGACGGAGAAGCTCGAGGAGCGACGGCAAGAGTATGGACGATTCGGAGCGACTAATTTTTTGCTCGAGCCAAACGTCAAAAAGAGCCAGGGCGGACTGCGCGACCTTCATTTTTTGCAGTGGGTGGGGCTCGCCCGCTACGGCACGTCAAGTTATCCTGACCTCGTCCGGACGGGGAAGCTGGCGTCGGGGGATGCATTGGCGCTGGAAGAAGCGCAGGAGTTTCTGCGTCGGGTGCGGAACGAACTGCACTTCCATGCGGGCAGGGCACAGGATATCCTGACGTTTGATGAGCAGCTCAGGATCGCCGGCTTATGGGGCTTCGTGAATGCCCCGCACCTGCTGTCGGTAGAGCAGTTCATGCAGCAGTACTACCGGAATTCGACCCGCGTCTCAGATATCATCGGTCAATTCGTGGCTGCGGCCACGGTCCGCTCGTTTTGGCAGCGCCTGTCGGCGAGATGGCCCGCGCGGCACATTGAGCGAGTGTTTGTTCTTACCCGAGACGAAATCACGGTCCCGGCGGCGCACCGCTCCGAATTCATGGCGGACGGCCCCCGGATTTTGCGCCTTTTCCAATTGGCGCAGTTGTACGCGCTTTCGATTTCGCAGGACCTGCTGCAGGAACTGACCCACCGGATGCCCGCGATCCCAGATGCTTCGTTTCTTACCGAGGAGGCCACCCAGCGTGTGCTGGCCATCTTAGCGGGTCCGGGTCGCGTCGCCGAGACTCTGAGGCTCATGCACCGCGTCCGATTGCTCGAGCGCCTGATCCCGGCGTTCGGGCCGGTGCGCGGCCTGATGCAGTTCAACGCATATCACAAGTATACGGTTGACCATCACAGTTTGCTCGCGGTTGGTCAGGCAGAACAGATTGGAGCCGGACAAGATCTATTGGCGCAGGTCTATCACGAGATCAAACGAAAAGATCTGCTGCACCTGGCGATCCTTCTTCACGATGTCGGCAAGGGCCAAATCGAAGACCACAGCTTGGTGGGGGAAGGCATCGCGCGCGCAGCGGCCGAACGACTCGGATTTGGCGAACACGAGACCCGCCTGCTGACTTTTTTGGTGCGCTATCACCTCCTGATGTCCAATATAGCCTTCCGCCGCGATCCCTCCGATGCCAAAGTGGTCCTGGGATTTGCGCGTCAAGTGGGGACGGTGGAGGCGCTGAAAATGCTCTACGTCTTGACGGCGGCGGATATCTCCGCAGTCGGCCCGGACGTGCTGACCCGCTGGAAAGAAACCCTCCTATCGGAACTCTATTTGAAGACGCTTCAAGAGCTGTCCGGCGAGGAAGAATCGGCAGCCACTACGATTAAGAGCCTGAAAGACACGAACCGGGCCGCCGTGCTTCAGAAGGTGGACGCTGAACTACCGTCCGACTGGACGCGCCGCCAACTCGATGCTTGGCCAGAGCGGTTGCTCGCCTTCTCGTCGGCGGACCGCATCGCCGAGCATTTGCGCTGGGTCTGGCGTCTGGGGAAAACTCCGGTTCTCGTTGATGCGCAGTACGATTCGGTCCTGTCAACCACCGAGTACACCGTCTACACACGCGATGATTTGACGCCTGGCATCTTTTCGAAGATTGCCGGCGTGCTGGCCGCTAAGGGGGTGCAGATTCTCGACGCCCAAATAGCGACCCTCGCCGACGGGATCGTCGTCGATACATTCCGTGTTCTGGACGCGGATAATCCTGGAGGCCCTCCGCTGCATCGACTAGCCGATATCCGCGAAGCCATTGCCTTGGTCCTCACGGGACGGGCTACGGTCGAGAGTTTGTTGCACCAGGCGACACGGTTTGGCGCCATGCGGCAAGGCGTTCCGTTGCGGGAACCGACCGTGGTGCAGGTGGACAATGAGACATCAGATCGCTATACCATTATCGATGTGTTTGCCGACGACCGGCAAGGTCTGCTATACGTCATCACGCGGGCCATCTTTGACCTAGGCTTGTCTGTGCATGCGGCCCGCATTTCGACTAAATTGGATCAGATCGTGGACGTGTTTTACGTGACCGACCAGGCCGGGGACAAAGTCGACGATGCCGGACGCTGCCAGATCATCAGCGAAACGGTGACAGCCCGCATCGAGGATTATTTGGGCGGCACCGGAACGGGCCGGCCGATCCTGCAGCGCGCGAGATTGCAGTAAGATCATTGGGGCAATTTTCTTTTTAAGGAGGAGGTATGACTGCGAAGGAAGTGTTGGAGCTCGCGAAAAAACATAAAGCGGTGATGGTCGACCTGAAGTTCGTCGACTTTCCCGGCACCTGGCAGCACTTTACGATCCCCATTGAAGAGCTGACCGACAACGTCTTCACCGAAGGGTCGGGGTTCGACGGGTCTTCGATCCGGGGATGGCAGGCCATTAACAACAGCGACATGATGGTGGTGCCGGATCCCACGACGGCAGTGATGGATCCCTTCACCAGCGCCCCGACAATCAGCATGATCTGCAATGTGGTGGACCCCATCACCCGCGAGAATTACAGCCGCGATCCCCGTCATGTCTCCCAAAAGGCAGAGAAGTATCTAAAATCGACTAAAATCGGCGATGTCTCCTATTGGGGGCCGGAAGCCGAGTTCTTCATCTTCGACAATGCCCGGTACGATCAGACGAGCAACAGCGCGTATTACTACATTGATTCCGACGAAGGCATCTGGAATTCAGGGAAGGACGGCACCAACCTCGGCAACAAGCCACGCCACAAGGAAGGCTACTTTCCGGTGGCGCCGATGGATACCCAACAGGACATCCGCACGGAAATGATTATCGAGATGGCGAAGGCGGGAATTCCCGTCGAAAAGCACCATCATGAGGTGGCGACGGCAGGACAGGCGGAAATCGATCTGCGGTATGACACGCTGACAAAAATGGCCGACAACATGATGATGTACAAGTACGTTATCAAGAATGTGGCGCGTCGTTATGGCAAGACCGTCACATTTATGCCCAAACCGATTTTTGGCGACAACGGCTCCGGCATGCACACGCACCAGAGCATTTGGAAAGGGGGGACGCCGCTGTTCGCCGGCAAGGAATATGCCGGCATCTCACAACTCTGTCTCTGGTACATCGGTGGAATTTTGAAGCACGCGCCGGCGCTGGCGGCGTTTACCAACCCGACGGTCAACAGCTATAAGCGGCTGACTCCCGGATTCGAAGCTCCGGTGAACCTCGCCTATTCCAGCCGCAACCGCAGCGCGGGTATTCGGATCCCCATGTACTCTCCGAACCCCAAAGCCAAGCGGATCGAAGTGCGCTTTCCGGATCCGGCATGCAATCCCTATCTCTCCTTTGCGGCCATGCTGATGGCGGGGCTGGACGGGATCGAAAACAAGATCGATCCGGGGCATCCTATGGACAAGGATCTGTACGATCTGGAGCCTCATGAGGCTGCCAAGGTTAAAAAGATGCCGGGCAGTCTTGACGAGTCACTCCGCAATCTTGAGAAGGATCATGACTTCCTGTTGGAGGGAAACGTGTTTACGCAGGATGTCATCGGGACCTGGTGGACCTATAAGCGGGAGAAAGAGATCGACGCCATCCGGCTACGGCCGCATCCCTATGAGTTCTTCCTCTACTATGATGTGTAAGAGTTAACCCTTCGGAGGCTCGTGCCGGATCAATGAGAAGCCGGCCGGCGTTCTATCATTCTTCGAAAAGCGTTCGCTTACAAAGGCTGTAGGCGAAAGGAAGTCGTCTGGCAAAGGCGCCAGCAAGCAGAACTTGTTGGCGCCTTTTTTTATTTGAGGGACCGAATACGGAGGTAGTCATGAATCCCAATCTCGAAGAGAAGAAGTTTTCCGCGGAACATCGCATGGCGGACCTGATCGAGAATGCACTGCTCCATGGAATCTTCGGTGGACGCACCGCTAGCAGGCGGGAGTTCTTCAAGCTGGTTGGCGGCGCCACCGCGCTGGCGATCATCGAGGAGGTCCTGCCGCTATCAACGATGAAAGCCTGGGCGGCGGAAACGGGGGGCAAACTTGAGAAGACCGACTTGAAGGTTGGCTTCATTCCGATCACCTGTGCGACGCCGCTGATCATGGCCGAGCCGTTGGGCTTTTACAAGAAACACGGACTGAACGTGGAAGTGCTCAAGGCGTCGGGGTGGGCGATGATCAGGGATTTTGCGCTGAACAAGCAGACGGACGCGACCCATATGCTGACGCCCATGCCGCTCGCCATTTCGATGGGAGTCGGGTCGCAATCAGCTCCCTTCCTGATGCCGGCCGTGGAAAATATCAACGGCCAGGCGATCACTTTGCACATGAAGCATAAGGGGGTCAAGACCGCCCAGGATATGAAGGGATTCAAGTTTGCCGTGCCCTTCGATTATTCGATGCATAACTTTCTGCTCCGGTACTTTCTGGCGGAAGGCGGCGTCGACCCAGACAAGGACGTGCAGATCCGGGTGTTGCCGCCCCCCGAGATGGTGGCGAACCTACGCGCGAACAATCTGGATGGCTACCTCGGTCCGGACCCCTTCAACCAGCGCTCGGTGTTCGAAGGGTTCGGGTTTATCTACATGCTTTCCAAAGACATCTGGGACGGACATCCGTGCTGCGCTTTCTCGTGTTCCCAGGACTTTGCCACCGCCAATCCCAACAGCTTCAAGGCGATCCTGAAGGCCATCATTGACTCGACTGACTACGCCCACGACAAGGCCAATCGGAAGCAGATTGCGAAGGCGATCGCCCCCAAAAATTATCTCAACCAACCGGAAGAAGTCCTGGAGCAGATTTTGACGGGGGAGTTCCCGGACGGGCTCGGCAATATGAGAAAGGTGCCCGACAGGATCGACTTCGATCCGTTCCCGTACCATTCCATGGCGATCTGGATACTCACGCAGATGAAGCGGTGGGGCTACATCAAGGGCGACGTGAACTATAAGAAGATTGCGGAGGAGGTGTATCTCACCTCGAGCTGCCGTGAGGTAATGCAGTCGATGGGGCATAAGCCTCCCAAGGAGAATTCCAAAAAGCATCGATTTGCGGATGGGAAGGTGTTTGATCCGGATAAACCGGAGGAGTACATCAATAGTTTTGCCATCCGGCGGGTCTAGGAGGACTGTGCCATGAATGGAACCAGCACCATGACCGGGACCATGACGGGGGATACATTCCGCGTCATCACGCTATCGTCGTTAATGCTCCTGGGCGCCTTGGCCCTGTGGCAACTGGGGTCCACCCCTTCGGTCGGAGGCCGCACGCAGGGATTGCCGGGCCCCGCCGCCGTCGCCAAGGTGAGCTGGGAGATGCTGTCCGAACCGTTTTACGACCGCGGCCCGAACGACAAGGGAATCGGGCTCCAGGTGCTCTCCAGCCTGGGTCGTGTGGCGATCGGCTACGGGGCGGCCTCGGTGGTCGCGATCCTGGCCGGAGTCCTCCTGGGACTCAATCCCATCCTGCTGAAAGCGGCGAACCCGTACATCCAGATTCTCAAGCCGATCTCGCCGCTGGCCTGGATGCCCCTGTTTCTCTACACCATCAGGGATTCGACGGGAGCGATGATCCTGGTCATTTTCATGTCCACGTTATGGCCCACGCTGGCCAACACGGCCTTCGGGGTCAACTCGATCAGAAAGGACTATCTGAATGTGGCGGCGCTGCTGCAATTGTCCTGGTGGGGCAGGTTTTTCAAAGTGATCCTGCCCGCCGCCGCGCCGATGATTGTGGCGGGACTTCGCATCTCCATCGGCAGCGCCTGGATCGCCGTGGTGGCGGCCGAGATGCTCGTCGGCGGGACTGGGATAGGGTACTTTGTGTGGAACGAATGGAATAATCTGTCGCTCACCCGGGTCATCTTCGCCATCCTGGTGATTGGAGCGGTGGGATTAATCCTGGACCTGGGCTTTAATCGACTGGCCAAAGCCATCGCGTACACGGAATAGGAAACCTCATGGGCGCCTTTCTTGAAATTTCGAACGTGACCAAATATTTTCCGGACCCCTCCGGAAAGGGGATGCAGTGCATTTTCAAGGACATCTTCTTTGAGATCGAGCAGGGGACCTTCGTAACGATGGTAGGCCATTCGGGTTGCGGCAAGAGCACCATCCTGAACATCATCGCGGGCCTGGAGCGGCCGTCGTCCGGCGGCGTCGTTCTCGACGGGAAGGAGATTGATTCGCCCGGGCTGGACCGCATGGTGGTGTTCCAGAATTTCGCCCTCATGCCGTGGATGTCGGTGTATGAGAACGTCAGGGTCGCGGTCAAGGCCGCGCATCCGCAGTGGAGTGCCGCAGAACAGCACAAGTGCGTGGGCCGGTACATCGAGATGGTGGGGCTGACGGGCGCCGAGTCGAAACGGCCCACCATGCTGTCGGGCGGCATGCGACAACGCGTTGGGCTGGCCCGCGCATTTTCGGTCGAGCCCAAGCTCCTGCTGCTCGACGAGCCGTTCGCCCAGATCGATGCGCTGACCCGAGGCGTCATCCAGGAAGAACTGGTCAGCATTTGGATGCGCACGAAGAACACCGTGTTCATGGTGACGCATGACGTGGACGAGGCGATTTTATTGAGCGACAAGATCGTGCTCATGACGAGGGGGCCAGAAGCGGAGATCGCGGAAGTGGTAGACATCGACATCCCCCGGCCGCGGATGCGCACCACCGTCATCGAACACCCGAACTATTACAAGATCAGAAACCATATCATTCACTTTTTGGTGGAGCGGTCGCATCAGAAACGCCAGACGGCGTAAGGCTTTACCAGGCAAGGAGGAGAGCAATGGATCGAGTAGAAGCATTGGGGGTGATCCGGAGTAAACGGCAAGAGAAGAAAATGACCTTTCAGGCGCTCGGGCAGGCGGTCGGCCGAAATCCCGTCTATGTGGCGGCCGCGCTCAACGGGCAGCAACGGCTGGGACCGGAGGAAGCCGGAAAATTGGCCAAGGCGCTGGGCCTGACGCCGGAAGTCGCCGAGGCGGTCTCGGCGTTTCCCGTGCGAACGGACTTTCCAATCACCACCGATCCCTTTAAATACCGCCTCATGGAAATTGTGGGGGTCTATGGCGATTCGCTACGCGACATGGCCAACGAGATGTTCGGGGACGGCATCATGAGCGCCATTGACTTCACAATGGACATGGAGAAGGTGACCGGCGCCCAGGGCGAAGCGCGTGTAAAAATCACAATGAACGGCAAATGGTTGCCGTACAAGGAGTTCTAAAGAAATATGTGAATACAGCCGTAAAGTAGAATACTCTGAAGAAGCGCACGGAGGAGCAATGCCGCCCTCTGTATGCTTCGGGGTCGTCGCTGACCCGTCGTGCAAAGGGCAATGGCAAGGGCGCCAATCTGTTGTGGATTGACGCCCTTTTTATTTGAGTTAAGCAGAGGAGACGAAGATGTACACGCAGGATGTTCAACGAATGGTTGAGGTATCAGTCAAGAAGGTCGCGTATCTTGAGCGCAGTCCGTTTGGATATATGATCCTCTCAGCCCTCGCCGGGGTCTATCTGGGTTTTGGCATCACGCTGATCTTCTGCATTGGCGGACCGTTCGCCTCGGAGGGGTCCGCAGCGCTGAAGTTGGTCATGGGCGTTTCGTTCGGAATAGCGCTGACCCTGGTAATCTTTGCCGGCTCTGAGCTTTTCACGGGCAATAACATGGTCGCGGTCATTGGCGGGCTAGCCGGGCAAGTGACTTGGCGACAGGTGGGCAGCTTGTTCTTCTGGTCGCTGGTAGGGAACCTGTTAGGATCCTTAGTCATCGCCTGGTTGGTCGTGCAATCCGGCACGCTCGCTCCTGCTTCTTCCAGCCTGATTCAGAAGGTAGCCGGGATCAAGATGCATCTGCCGGCATGGGAACTTTTCCTCCGCGGCCTCCTCTGCAATTGGCTGGTCTGTCTTGCGGTCTGGACCGCGTCACGAGCCAACGGGGATGCGGCCAAAATGCTGCTGATTTTCTGGTGCCTGTTCGCGTTTATCGGTAGCGGGTTTGAGCACAGCATCGCAAACCAGTCACTGCTTGGGCTGGCCTTGTTCCTGCCGCATGAACCGAACATCTCCTGGGCCGGTTTTGCCTGGAACCAGCTCTGGGTCATCACCGGCAACATCATCGGAGGTGGCGTGTTTGTCGGTGGGTTGTACTGGCTCGCCAGCCCCATCCGGTCGGTCGCCACGTCACCGGTGCTCAATGCGCGGGCGGTCGCCACGCCCCTGGGAAGGGAACTACGGCCATGAACAAGATCGAGGCGATCAAGCTCGAGCGTGACGGTCTGGATATTCGTGACGCGATTGCGCACTACGCGAAAACCGGATGGGAGAGCATCACCGAAGACGACGTCCAGCGACTCAAGTGGTACGGCCTCTTTCTGAGAAACCCCACACCCGGTTTCTTCATGATCCGGGTGCGCATCCCGAATGGGATGACATCCTCCTATCAGATGCGGGCGCTGGCCACAATTGCAGAGCAGCACGGCAACAGCCTGATCGATGTGACCACGCGCCAGCAGATGCAGTTGCGGCAGATCCGCATCCAATCTATTCCGGCGATCTTTGAGCAGATGGAGGCCGTCGGCCTCACCTCCATGCAGACCGGCATGGACAACATCCGCAACATTATGGGTTGTGCAGTCGCGGGGCTGAGTCCGACAGAGATTCTCGATGCCTCACCGGTTGCCAAGGCCTTCACAGATCATTTCGTTGGCAATCGGGAATTCACAAATCTTCCGCGCAAGTTCAATGTCGTCATCACCGGGTGTCCGGAAAATTGTGTGCACGCGGAGACTCAGGACTTGGCGTTGATTCCTGCCGAGCGCGTCACCGGTGATCAAAAACAGATCGGCTTCAATATTTTGGCGGGTGGGAAATTAGGCTCCGGGGGCTATCGGATCGCCTCACCGCTGGACGTCTTTGTCCGGCCCGAAGAAGCCGTCGAAGTGTGCGCTGCGATTGTGTTGCTGTATCGCGATCACGGCAACCGGGAGCTCAGGACTCAGAACCGGCTCGCGTTCCTAATTGACGACTGGGGCGAAACGCGCTTTCGCACGGAGCTTGAAGCGCGGCTCAAGCGTGCGCTGACTCCCGCCGGCGCCGATCTCCGCAAACCGAGTAAGAACGATCATGCCGGCATCTTTCGACAGAGGCAGCCGGGGCTGAATTACGTGGGTCTCAAAGTCGCCGTGGGGCGCATTACCGCTAAGAACCTCCTGGAAGTAGCGGCCCTCGCCGAGCGGTACGGCACCGGGGAAATCCGGATCAGTCCGCATCAGAGCCTGATTCTGCCGAACATTCCGGACCAGCGGCTAGGCAGCCTGCTGGAGGAACCACTGCTGGGGACGCTTCCATACAACGCATCTGAGACATTCAAAGGGCTGGTCAGTTGTGTCGGCAACGATTATTGCAATCTGGCGGTGATTGAAACCAAGTCACGGGCGCTGGCGGTCGCCGAACACTTGGAGCGGAATCTGTCAGGCGTGAAGCCGATCACGATGCACTGGTCGGGTTGTCCAGCCGGCTGTGGGAATCACTTGGTTGCCGATATCGGGCTCCTGGGCAAGCGCATCAAGGTCAACGACCAGATAATAGAGGCGGTAGATGTGTTTGTTGGGGGCCGCTCAGGACCGAACCCCAAACACGCGGTGAAAGTGTTGGAAGATGTGCCATGTGACAAGTTGGCCTCGGTGCTGGAGAACGTTGTGCCGTACCACACGCGAGAGAAACTGCATCGGGTGGGACGCGGGACGACAGCAAAAGCTGGCGCCGCTATGCCTGGCGCCCGAAGCGCGATCTGAAGAACAGGTGAGTCTGTGCCATGTGCTGCTGGATGTCGCGCTGGAGATGGGAGGCCGCCATCCGCCAATGTTTGGCCTGATAGCCCATCCGGCGCGCTAAAAAGATAAATTCCTCGGAATCTGTCGGAGGCAGCACTAGGTCGCGCGCGTTCCCTCGAACAATCCGCAATGCATCGATCAGCTGGCGGAGAAAGCAATAGTTCCGCGTGAGGTTCGTTTCGTCGGCAAGGGACAGCTTGCGAAGGCGCCGAAGCGCTCGAAGCGCTGCCAGGGTGGATGGGCTGCGCACCGACTTATGGCGCGCCCCGTGCAAGACCTGTAGATATTGGACGGCGTATTCGATATCGAGCAGGCCGCCGGGGCTGTACTTGACATTGATTTTTCCTGCCGGCACGAGCTCGGCGGCTTGGCGGCGCCTTAACTCGAGAGCCGCGGTCAAATCCCAGTGAGCGCCGCCATAAACAAAGCGATCACGCAGGGCTTCGACACGTTTGCCGAGGGAAGGACTGCCCGCCACCCAGCGGAGCTTAATGAGGGCTTGCCGCTCGAAAGGCACCGCGAGCCCGGCTGGGCTGTAGTATGCCTCCATCTCATCGAGCGAGACCGCCAGCAAACTCTTTTGCCCGTGTGGGCGCAGGCGAACATCAAGATGAAAAATTCCTTCTTGCTTGGCTTCAATGAAGCGCAGGATTTCCTGGCACAAGCGCTCGAAGTATTCGACGTGAGCGAGCGCTTTCGGGCCGTCGGTCTCCCCGGCTCCGTTGTAGACAAAGAGAAGTTCGATATCCGAAGCATACCCCAATTCGCGGCCACCGAACTTTCCTAGGCCGCAAATTGAAAAGCCGCAAGCTCTTCCTGTGGCGATGCGGGGTGTGCCGAACGCGCGCGCCAGGTGTGTCTGGCAGAGGCGTAGGGTCTCCTTCAGGATGACCTCGGCAAGATCAGTCAGCCCCTGGGCAAACGGCTCAAGCCGCCGGCGGCTGTCCATCAGGTGTCGCATGTCGACCCGAAACAGTTCGCGATCCTTGAACTCATTGAGGGCCAGCTTTTGCTGTTCGAAACTGGGGGCAACAGTCACGGCGCGGCGTAGTGCCCGGGTCCATGCCGCCCGGCTCAGGCGGGCCGACGGCGATTGGACCTCTTTGAGAACAGGTAAGAGGGCATCGAGATGCGCCCGGAGGAAATCTTCCCACAGAAAATCGCTCGTGCCGAAGAGCCGGGCGAGCAGGTCGAGGGTGGCCCGCTCATGTAGAAAGGTCGGTACGATTCCGCCGGGCGCCTGCTCGAGTACCTTGTCGAGGAGTTGATCGAAATGGGCGAGCGCTTTGGCGGGGTCCGGAGCGGAGGACAAACAATGGGTAAACTGCTTAATCAGGACGGTGGTCATACGAAGGGCGGCCTGTCCACGCGGGTCGGTCACCTTGCGTCCATGCCGGTCCGTCACTCCAAAGCGATCATGCACGTGCTGTTCGCGGCTCTTGATCGATCCCGAATATACCGTGATTCCACGCATCGCCAAGGCATTGGCAAACGCATAGAGAAAACCGGGCGTATCGCTGGCAGTGATGTCGATGGTGGTCCAGGACGCCCCGCGCAGGTTTTCAAACCGGACCTCGACAGGTTGCAGCACGGTGGGCGACGTCGGTAAGATTCCGATGACTTCCGTCAGGCGACGGTTTAGTCTCGCTCGGGCATCCTGGAACCGATGGTCGGCAAGGAGTTCGATGAGTCGAAGCAATTCACGCTCGAATTCCTCTTGTTCCGGCTTGGTAAAGCGTCGGGTGGCGACGGGCCGCACTTGAAAGATATCGATGATATAACGATCCGCAGTGGCGAGATAGCCTTCCTCGATATTCAAGCCGAAGGCGGCCAGGAGCCCTGCGATCACGGCGAGTTCTGAAAAGTAGTCTCGTGCTGCAATATGCACCTCAAACAGGTTAGGACGGAGCTCACTGATGCGAAGGCGCAACGGCAATGGCCCCCATTGGCGGATCACTTGGAGATGTTCGGCGATGTCGTCGAGTGAATAGGCGTCGAGATATTCCGGGGTCGCCGAGGAGGCATAGCTCTCGATGAGAGCAATTGGCAGTTCAGGAACCCGGGATGCGAGCTCACGATGCAAGACGACGGGGGTCATCGTACAGCCTACTATACCGGAATCGAAGTTCCGGTATAATGCCTCGCGTATGACGTCGCCGGATCCAAGGACGCTCTTGCTCGCCTCCGGTCTCGACGACATGAGCGTGGGCGCGCTTCTGCGGCCGTACGGTTTTATAGACTGTCGCCATGCCGACGCCAACCTCCAGGCGCTTGCAGACGATCCCGTGACCCGGCAACATCTGGCCGATCTTCTAGAAGCCTTACTTCAGGCCTTGGCGGCATCGGCTGATCCGGACCAGGCGCTGGATTATTTCGAGCGTTTTGCCAAAGCCGGCGGTGGCAAGGCGGCTTTGTTCTCCTACCTGAAGACCTCTCCAGCTGCCCTGAATCTTCTGGCGACGGTCTTTGGGGCCAGCCCGTTTCTCTCGCAAATTCTCATTCGCAACCCCGAATACCTGCACTGGGTGACCCGCACTGAAATTCTAAAGCGCGGCCGTACCCGATCCGAATTAGCGGGAGATCTACGCGTATCTCTCCTCGCGTTGCGCTCGAAAGAGCGCCGGCTGGATGCCCTGCGACGTTTTAAAAGGAGGGAGCTGCTCGCCATCGGGGTGCGCGATCTCCTCGGCTTGGCCTCGGTAGAACAAACGACAATTGATCTCTCGATCTTGTCAGAGGTCCTGATACAGCAGGTGTACCTCGTCTGTCGCGAGTCATTAGCTGAACGCTATGGCCTTCCCACGAACGGTTTTACTGTGCTGGCTATGGGAAAACTGGGCGGGGGAGAACTTAATTTCAGCTCCGATGTGGACCTTATCTACATCTGCGGCTCGGATACGGGGACAACGAAGGGAACCACCCGCACAGGTCGAAGTTCTCGACTTCCTCACGCCATCTATTTTCGCCAATTGGCTCAGGATGTCACTCAAGCGCTCTCAGAGGTGACGAACGAAGGCTATCTCTTTCGCATAGATCTGCGTCTTCGACCCGAAGGAAAAAGCGGGGAGATCATCGCCAGCTTCAGTCGGATGCGCGGCTATTATCGCGGATTGTGCTTGCCCGGCGCACGCGCACAACCCTGGGAGCGGCTGGCGCTCATCAAAGCCTCGCCCATCGCCGGCGACAAAGCTCTGGGACGCCGCTTCCTGAAGATGATGCAGCCGTTTGTCTACCAGGCATCACATGCAGGCTCTCCTGAAGTCCTTCTGGCTGAGGTCCGCCGGATCAAGCGTCTCATCGATGAGAAGATGATGGGACGGGGGGAGAGCCAACGCAATGTGAAGCTCGGCATCGGCGGTATCCGCGAAATTGAACTCGTGGTGCAGACGTTGCAGGCGGTCTTTGGGCACGCGCGGCCTGCCATCCGGGAGCGGAACACCATCAAAGCGTTAAGCAAATTACGGCGAGCGCGGTTGATCTCACCTGAAGATCATCGCGTCCTGCTGGAAGGATACCGGTTTCTGCGCAATGTCGAGCATAAGCTGCAGATGGTGGAAGAGCAGCAAACGCATACTCTGCCGGCAGACCCGATGGAGCTGCGGCGGTGCGCGCTGCGTCTGGGCTATCGAGACGGGGAAGAGGGAAAAGCGATGGATCGGTTTCTGCGGGATCAGGACCATTGTACCAGCCGCGTCCATGAGATTTTCACGAGGACGGTGACGGGTGCGCGCTTTGTCGGTGCGATCTCTCCCCCGCGATAACTGATCACAGGGGGCCGCGTGCTGCCAGATCAGAGACCGGTTCCCGAACGAGTCGACGTCCTGATGCTGCTCTATCCTTGGTATAAGGACGAGGTGTATCGCCGGCGGCAGCAGATGATCTGGCTCACGGCCGTGAGCGGCTTCGCGTTGGTGCTGTTGTTGTTCCTTGCGCTGGCTCTTCCTTTATCCCGGCCCGGCCATCGCCTCGAGCCCTTCCTTATGGTCACTGGTGTCCTGGTCCTTTCCATCTCGATGTTATACTTCATCCACCAGCAATGTGTTCGGCACAAGATGGCGAAAGGGATTTTGATCACGCTTGAGCAGGCGCTAGGGCTGTACGAAGACGGTCGTTATCTTAATGACACTTCGCTCTACCCGAGGCATTGGCAGAATTCGGGGCTTGGAGATAGAAGTGAATTTATCTATCACAGTATCATCCTTTCGCTAGCAGCTCTCGTGGTTTCCGCCCTGCTCCTGTAGGAGCACTGCGATGCCGCAATTCGCGCTTGTCCTGACCACGTTCATCTGGGCCGCCACGTTCCCGGCGACTAAAGTAGCGCTCCAAGAAATTTCTCACGATCGCCGTGGGCGCAGTGATGATCGTGATGAAACAACCGCTTCGTCTCAACACGAAAACCCTGCGCCTGGCTGCTGTGGCCTCGGTATTTCTGATGATCGGATATGTGACGCAAACGATCGGATTGCGCTATACCAGCGCCTCCAATTCCGCGTTCATTACCGCTTTATACGTGGTGTTCGTCCCGCTCTTCCTGGGACGGTTCACTCTTCAACTCTGGGTAGCGCTTGGCCTAGCTCTCATCGGGCTCGGATTGCTGGTCCGACCCTCCGCCGAGATGAGCGTGGGAGATTTGTATACCTTAGCGTGCGCGGTCGCCTTCGCACTCCATATCATCTCGTTGGAATTTTTTGTGGCCAAAACAGACTTCCAGTCTCTTGCCTCCTGGCAACTGATCATGGTGAGTGTCGCGCTGCTCGTACCGGCAGGGCTTGAAGATGTTCGTCCAACGGCGGGAGCGTTCACGCTGACCGTCATCGGAGCCCTCTTTATTACGGGAGTTCTGGCAACGGGCCTGGCATTTTTCATTCAAGTGTGGGCTCAGCGGCATGTGCCCGCACAGCGAGTGGCGCTGATCTTTGCGCTTGAACCGGCGCTTTCCGCATGGATGTCCTGGCTCGTACTGGGGGAAGAACTCGATGCGATGGGCTGGATAGGAAGTGGGCTGATCCTTGCGGGGGTACTCATTGGGACGACGGCATCCATGCCTCCCCGGCACGACCCGCTTCAGCCCTAGGGGACTGCATCAAGAATGACAAACAGAAAGCGATAAGCACGTGACGCACGCTTGACAACTTTCCTTGCCGAGCCCAGAATTTCGTCTTCACCAGCTTCTTAGCACAAGGGCACACCGGTCAATACCACAAGGAGCTGTCCCATGATACCCATGTACTATCTCACCATCGTGATGGTTGCAGTATCGTTTTTGCTGCCGCAAGGCGTACGAGCCGCACCTGCGCAAGCACCGAACGCCGTCCCAACATTGATAGAGTGGACCGACCCGACGGAGCATGCGTTCACCGTCAAGGTTCCGCAAGCCTGGAAGATCAATGGAGGTACCAAGTGGCAGGGTCCGATTACGCCACGCGGTTATGTGAAAGCGGAGAGTCCGGACGGCAAAATCCGCGTGTTTCTGGATGATCCAGATATCATCGCTCGGCAAGTGCCGCATCCCATGTATACCCAATTGGGATGGCGTGAAGGGATGCGTGTTCAGTCGCCAAGCGGCGATCCGCTGTTGATCGCCCGCTTCGAAACCGGCGAGCAATTCGCCCGGCATTATATTGGCTCCAAGCTTTGCCAGCAACCCGAGATCACCGGCAATTTGCCATTGCAGGAGGAGACCGACCGTATCACCAAGGAGATCGCACCCTTTGCGCGCTCAATGAATGCGATGTTCAAGGTCAGCGCCGGCGAGGCGACATTCCGTTGTTCCGAGAAAGAAGGCTATACCTACGCCACGACCATCTTGACTGGACCGCCTTCGTCGCAGGGCGTTCAGGGTTGGTTTGTCTTCAAGTTGGCGGGTTATACGGTGACCGATGAGGCTCAACATGATCTCGCGCGGTACGTGGTGTACTCGATGCTGGCGAGCTTTACCCTCGACAAAGAATGGGAGGCAAAGACGAATCGCAAGGTTCAAGATGTGACCGGGAACGTCATCAGGATGCAAAACGCGATGACTCAAGCCGCACTAAGCCGGGCCAAGGAACAGGCAGCGAACTCCTTAGCGCGGCTGAATCATCCCAATGAGGGCGTGAAGGGACTCGGGAGAAATAAAGATTCAGATGACAGGCTCAGCACGCAACGAAGCAATACCACATTGGGCACGAAGCGGGTCTGCGATGATCTGGGAGACTGCAAGACCGTGGACAACAGCCATGACCATTATTGGAAGGACCACA
>VBON01000085.1 GCA_005877525.1 Nitrospirota bacterium | reverse complement strand
GGAGTTTACGAAACGCGCATTCTTGAATGGCAGACTGGACCTCGCCCAGGCCGAAGCGGTGATGGATCTGATCCAGGCGCGCTCAGAAACCGGCATGCGAGTGGCATTGGAGCAGCTGCGAGGACGGTTGTCCGAAGAACTCGGCCAGATTCGCGAGGGTCTGCTGCGCCTGTTGGTGGAGGTGGAGGCGGGGGTCGATTTTACGGAGGAAGGGATCACATTTATCTCGCCCGACGCGCTCGGCAATGGAGTTCAAAAGGTGTCGGAACGGATCGGCCATCTCATCAACACAGCTGCCGAGGGCCGTATTGTTCGCGAGGGGATCACGGCGGTGCTGGCCGGCCGGCCGAATGTCGGCAAGTCGAGTCTGCTGAATGCCCTTGTGCGGGCCGATCGAGCCATCGTCGCTGACCTTCCCGGCACGACCCGTGATGTCCTAGAAGAGTTCGTGAATATCCGAGGCCTCCCGGTGCGGTTGCTGGATACCGCGGGTCTGCGGCAAAGTCTGGATGTCGTGGAGCGCGAAGGCGTACGCCGTTCACATGAGGCATTGGATCGCGCAGACCTGATTCTCGCGATCCTCGATCGGAGCATGCCGCTTGCTGCGGAGGACCGCCAGTTACTCGCGCAGGCACAAAAAAAGGCGTGCGTCGTCGTTCTCAACAAGTCGGATCTGCCTGCCATGTGGGAGCCCGGTGAGATCGGGCCCTGTTCGGCAGTCGTGATGACATCGGCGATGTCGGGAGGTGGCTTGGAAGACCTCCGGGACGCTATTCGAGCGGCGGTGCTCAAACAGGGACTGGAGGCGACTGAAGGGATAATGATAACGCATCTCCGTCATCAGACGGCGCTGCTGGGAGCCATGGAATCACTGGACCATGTCCGGAACTCTCTCGCCCAGCAAATGCCTCCCGAATGCATTGCCTTGGATCTGCGCGCCGCCATCAACGCGATCGGCGAGATCATCGGTGAAACCACGATCGATGAGGTGCTGGACCGAATTTTTCAAGAGTTTTGCGTGGGAAAATGATCATGCCATTTTCTGAAGACGCTTATGACGTAGTTGTTGTCGGCGGCGGCCATGCGGGCTGCGAGGCCGCGTTGGCGGCGGCCCGCATGGGGGCACGCGCCCTGCTCCTCACGATGGACGAGGACAAGATCGCCCAAATGTCGTGCAATCCGGCGATCGGTGGAATCGCCAAGGGGCATCTGGTGAAGGAAATCGACGCCCTCGGCGGCGAGATGGGCTATAACACGGATCAGACCGGCATCCAGTTTCGGATGTTGAACACCCGGAACGGCCCGGCTGTTCGCTCACTGCGCGTCCAATGCGATAAGAAGCGATACCGGCTCGCCATGCAGGCGACGCTGCGAGCGCAATCCGGTTTAGCCACATGCCGCGGTACCGTCGACAAGCTGGAGATCCACAGCGGGCGCGTGAGCGGCGTCATTACGGGATCGGGCGAGCGGATCAAGGCCAAGGCAGTTATTCTTACGTCAGGTACTTTCCTTAGTGGATTAATCCATATCGGGCTTACCCACTTTCCGGCCGGGCGTGCAGGCGAAGCCTCTGCGGAGCATCTGTCGGACTGCATGAGAGAATTGGGTTTTGAAGTCGGACGGCTCAAGACCGGCACGCCTCCCCGCCTGGACCGCGACACCATCGATTTTTCGTCGTTGGCCCCGCAACCGAGCGATGAACCACCGCCGTCGTTTTCGTGTCGCACCGAGGAGATCCCGCTTCCGCAAATCTCCTGTCATTTGACCTATACAAATGCCGAAACGCATCGCATCATCGAAGACAACCTGGACCGCTCGCCGATGTTTACCGGCGTGATCAAGGGCACGGGGCCTCGGTACTGCCCTTCGATTGAAGACAAGGTAGTCCGGTTCGCGGATAAAGCGCGGCATCAGATTTTTTTGGAACCCGAAGGCCTGGACACAAACGAATACTACCCCAATGGCATTTCGACCAGCCTGCCCGTCGACGTGCAGGCGGCCATTCTCAAAACAATTCCGGGGTTGGAGCAGGCGAAAATGCTGCGCCCTGGATATGCAGTCGAATACGATTACTTCCCGCCCTATCAGCTCTATCCCACGCTGGAAACAAAACTGGTCGAGGGGCTGTACCATGCCGGTCAGATTAATGGAACGTCGGGATATGAAGAGGCAGCCGCCCAAGGGCTGATGGCCGGGGTCAATGCTGTCTTGAAAATCCGAGGCGATGCCCCTTTTATTCTTAATCGCTATGATGCCTATATAGGCGTATTAATTGATGATTTAATCTCAAAGGATGCGCGTGAGCCTTACCGCATGTTCACGTCGAGAGCAGAGTACCGGCTCTTGCTCAGGCAGGACAACGCCGACCTTCGGCTGACGGACACCGGCTTCCGTTTAGGCCTCGTGAACGAAGCACTGTATCAGCGATGGTGCCGTAAGCGCGAAGCGATCGTGCGTGAACGGGAACGCCTTGACAAAATACGAATTCGCATAGCGCCCGGCGACGTAGGAAAGGCCACTGATCTGGGAATTAACCTCCCGGCCGATGCGACGCTGAGCGGGTTGCTCCGCCGGCCAGAAGTGGACTATCAATCATTGTTGGAGCTTGCCGGGCTTGATCCTGAACCAGACATAGCTGTCCGAGAACAGGTTGAAATTCAGATCAAGTATGAAGGTTATATCGAGCGTCAGGCTCGCGAGATCAACCATGCCAAGAGACTGGAAGCCTCCAAAATTCCAGAGAATTTCGATTATCAGACGATACAGGGGTTTTCTCGTGAAGTACGCGAAAAATTAGTTAGATTTCGCCCTTTTTCAATCGGGCAGGCCTCGCGGATCGAGGGCGTAACGCCTGCGGCGATTGGGCTTTTGCAGGTGGCTGTAGAACGATTTAAGCGCAGGTAATGTTCCACGTGGAACACTTCTCTGAAGCTCTCCCGAATTCCCCAGCAGCTCTTCTAATGGAAGGGTGCTCAAAACTGGGCGTGCCCTGCTCGCCGCATGTCGCCTGTCGCTTTGTGCTCTATTTAAAGGAACTGATTCGATGGAATGCGAAAGTCAACCTCACTGCCCTCGAGACCGAAACAGAAATTATCAGCAAGCATTTTCTGGATTCCCTCGCCGCCTTCAAACTCTTTGAGGGACGCCCAGGTCTGCGCATCCTGGACGTGGGTTCCGGCGCAGGATTCCCAGGGGTCGTTCTGAAACTGCAGGCTCCTGAGATCTCCATGACTTTACTGGAACCGTCTACCAAAAGGGCCGCATTTTTGCACCATATAGTTGGAATATTAGGAATTATAGGTATAAGAATTTTAACTGCGCGTGTGGAGGATTTCACGGGAGAGACCTTCGACCTCATCACTTGTCGGGCAATCCGCTCTGAGGTGGTGCTAACAGCGGGAACGCGCCTACTTTCGCCTGGGGGACGAGTTCTTCTCTACCGAGTCCTTACACTTCCTAAATCACCTCTCAACTATCAAATTACAAATCAAATAAAATTCTCTTTGCCCTTTCTGAACGCTCCTCGCACATTAGTCCTTCTCAAGCGAACCACCGATTTAGCCAGAAGTGAATTTACTTCTCTGATAGTGCTGCCTTAGATCCTGTTCCACGTGGAACAATTTATTTGAGTCAATGTGAAGCCTGTGGTACCATCCCACCCTACTTGGGAGGGGAGATCTGGCTAAAGTTATCGCGATTGCGAATCAGAAAGGCGGAGTCGGAAAAACAACAACTGCCGTGAACCTCGGCGCCTCCATGGCGATCGCCGAACACACCGTGCTCCTCATCGACCTCGACCCTCAAGCCAATGCCACTAGCAGCGCGGGCCTTCGAGAAGACCGCCCGAAGTTTTCGACATATGATGTGTTGATCGGTGGACGAAAAATGTCTGAAGCGATTATAAAATCTACCGTAAATCGCTTTGACCTGGTTCCATCCGATCAGAATCTCGCAGGCGCTGAAATTGAGTTAACGTCTCTCCCAAATCGAGAATTGATCCTCAAAGAAGCGTTGGCTGACGTCCTGGGAGCCTATGAAATAATTCTCTTGGATTGTCCTCCCGCTCTAGGTTTACTTACTGTAAATGCCCTAACCGCTGCCGAGACATTATTAATTCCGGTCCAGTGCGAGTATTTCGCGATGGAGGGTTTAGGCCGGTTGATGGCTACAGTGGACTTAGTGCGGCAATCCCTCAATCCTCGGCTCGAAATCGAGGGCGTGGTACTGACGATGTACGACGGACGCAACAACCTGAATCGACAAGTGGCGGATGAGATACGTAGGTATTTACCGGGGAAGGTCTTTCAAACAGTCATACCCCGGAACATCACTCTTGCTGAAGCCCCGAGTCACGGGACTCCAGTCATTTTGTACGACGTTGCCTCGACGGGGGCCCAAGCATACCTAAGCCTAACGAAGGAGGTCCTGGAGCTGAGCCATGCAGAAGAAAGCACTCGGTAGAGGCCTTGAAGTATTGATTCCTGTAGCCCGGCCGCTGACGGCCGTGGCTTATGAGGAGCGCGAGCAGATTGTCCAGGTTCCCGTGGCTTTGATCGCCGCCAATCCCTACCAGCCCCGGCGGGTGTTCAATCAAACGACGCTTCAGGAGCTCGCGGATTCATTTAAGACGCAGGGGGTTATTCAGCCGGTCCTGGTCCGTCGACTGGGGGATGGCCAATTTCAATTGATCGCGGGAGAACGCCGGCTGAGGGCCGCGAAGCTGGCGGGCCTCGAGAAAATTCCCGTCATTGTCCGAGCAGCAAGCGACTCCGAATCGATGGAAATGGCACTGATCGAAAATCTTCAACGGCAGGATCTGAATCCCATCGAAGCCGCGACAGCGTATCAGCGCCTGATGAAGGAGTTCGGCCTGACGCAGGAGGAACTTTCCTCGCGCGTTGCGAAAGAACGATCCTCGATCGCCAATGCGGTGCGCTTACTGTCGCTCCCCAAGGAGGTTCAGGATTGGCTG
>VBON01000047.1 GCA_005877525.1 Nitrospirota bacterium | reverse complement strand
CTTCAAGATATTTTCAAGGCTTCAACGGCGGATCTTCAATCCCATTCTGCAACTGGCACGGACCATAAGTTTGGTCTCCAAAGATAAAAACTATACGGTGCGCGCCTACAAGCAAGCCGGTGATGAATTCGGTGAGCTTACCGACGGATTTAACGCGATGCTGGGGCAAATTCAACAACGCGATGCCTCATTGGAGAAGGCGCATCTCGAACTTGAACATCGCATGCAAGATCGAACCTCCAAACTCGAACTGGAGATTGCCGAGCGCACGCGATTGGAGCAGCAACTCTTGCAATCCCAGAAGATGGAAGCCCTCGGACAACTCGCCGGCGGGATCGCGCATGACTTCAACAATCTCTTAACGGTGATCATGGGAAACCTTTCGCTGGCCCGCATACAGTCGGATCAGGATGCGAAAACCGCCGCCCTGTTGCAGGCGGCGGAGCAGGGGGCTCACCGGGCGAGTGATTTGACCCGCCAATTGTTGGCCGTGGGACGGCGTACCTTCAACATGCCGAAAGCCTTTGATCTGCATGAGGTGGTGACCGAAGTGGTGCAGATCCTAAAGCGCACGATCGATCCTCGCATCGTGATAGACACGCCCTCCCCCCAGGTCGTCTGGCTGGTGCACGCCGATTCGGGACAGATGTTCCAGGCGTTGATGAACCTCTGCGTGAATGCCCGTGACGCCATGCCGGATGGAGGGCGACTTCAGATTGCCCTCGAGAACGTGACCAGGAAGGTGCACGATAATCCTGCGGTCGGCGCGTCTCCCGGTTGTTTTGTCCGCCTTAGCATCTCCGATAATGGCATGGGCATGGAACCGGATACCTGCCGGCGGATCTTCGAACCCTTCTTCACCACGAAAGAAGTCGGCAAAGGACTGGGGCTCGGGCTGGCGATGGTGTACGGAATCGTCACCCAGAACAAAGGCACCATCACGGTGGACAGTCAGCTCGGCCAAGGAAGTTGCTTCACGATCGAGCTTCCACGGCACATCGAGAACAAGGCCGATGCGGCGGTCCCGGCGGAGCTGGTGGTCGAGAATTATGAACCAAGCAGTCGGGAAGGAACTGGTGAAACGGTACTCGTGGTCGAGGACGAGGAGCAGATTCGAAACCTGGCGAGAAGGGTCTTAGAGCAGCTCGGCTATGTGGTCTTGGAAGCGGTAGACGGCGTCCATGGTATTACTGTGTACCAAGAAGAGCAACAGCGAATCGCCGCAGTCATTCTTGATCTCACCATGCCGAAAAAATCAGGATTAGAAGTCCTCGCGACCTTGCGCCGGCTGAATCCTGCCGTCCGCGTGATCCTCTCCAGCGGCTACTCAGCCGCCGCTCAAAAGCTGGACCTGCCGAGGCTGGGAGTCATGGCATTTCTTCAAAAACCCTATGTCCCCAACGAGCTCGCGCGAACGCTCAGAAATGTCTTGGATCAGACTTCCTGAGTCGCCTTCTGTCGAGCGAGACGTTCCTCGACGAACTCCCGAAGCTCCTTGTCTGATTTCTCATTGATGCGTAGAAACTCCATCCCAATGCGAATCCCTTGCGTAAAGCGCACCACCGCGGCTTCAATATCCACCGGAGACCGTGCATTGGGCATCTTCAGTATCAGCTGAAGGATGTCGCCCCGCCGTGGAATCTGGTCGGTTTCCATTAAGCACCCGCGGATCGAGAGATCGACAAGCCGCCCCTTGCCTTCGACCTGCGCACCCTTGAACGTGAGCGCAAATTCCGCCTTGACTCGAGCATATTCTCGCTTGTCACTTTCGGGACGATAGGTTTGCCCCACTTGCCGGACGAAAAAACGATGCGCGCAACTTTGACAGCGGAACGGGTAGGTTTCAATACGGCTTAAGAGTCGCTCGACCAGGCCCCATTGACGCGATAAGCGGACAAAATCGGCTCCGCATCGCTTGCACTGGGGAGTTTCGATGGCAGTTACCTCAATTCTTCATCGAGAATGGAAGCAGATCATAATACTAAAATAATGACGTTGCAACTTTTAAGCGCGCTCTCCTTCTTTTCTCCTTCAGAACAGTCCGACGATCTGTCCGGTAGCGGGATCCACGTCAATGTGTTCGGCAGCGGGCCTGGTCGGCAATCCCGGCATCAATTGCATTCCCGCGCAGACCGCGGTGAGAAACCCCGCGCCCGCCAGCGTCCGAAGCTCCTGGATCTTCACCGTGAATCCACGAGGTCGCCCCTTTAGTGCTGGATCCGGCGACAGGGAGTACGGGGTCTTGGCCATGCAGATTGGAAAGGTATCAAACCCTAACCGGGTCGCGACTTGGATGTGCCCCTGTGCCTGAGGTTCAAACGCCACGCCGCCTGCCCCATACATGAACCGGGCAATGGTCTCAATCTTCTCCGCAATAGAGACATTCTCCTCATAGAGTAAGCGGCAGGCGGAAGGGCGCTCACAAGCTGCCAGGACCAGCGAAGCCAATTCCTGCGCCCCCGCTCCGCCGTCGCGATAGGGCGAGGACAACGCTGCGGCCATCGCGTCCATTTCCAGCGCCTTCGCCCGGAGAAACCGCAGTTCCTCCACGGTATCCTCGGGAAACACGTTCACAGCAACTACGGCCGGTACTCCGAACGCGCGAATGTTCGACAGATGCTGCTCTAAGTTAGCGAGCCCGCGCGTCAAGGCATCAAGATTGGGACCGAGCAAAGTAGCCGGTAGCGGCTGTCCAGGTTTCACCGTACCGCCTCCGCCGTGTAACTTCAGCGCGCGTAAGGACGCGACGATCACGGCCGCCGCGGGCCGGAACCCGGAGAATCGGCACTTGATGTCGAAGAACTTCTCGGCCCCGAGCTCGCTTCCGAAACCGGCCTCTGTGACTACGTAGTCCCCTAATCGCAGGGCCATGGCATCCGCCATGATCGAGCAGTTACCATGAGCAATGTTGCCGAAGGGGCCGGTATGGATGATTGCCGGCGTCCCTTCCACCGTCTGAACCAAGTTCGGGCACAGGGCATCCTTGAGCAGGACGGCCATGGCCCCGGCGCAGCCCAGTTGCTCAGCTGTCACTGGGCGTTCATCTTTGGTCAGACCGATGACGATTCGGCCGAGACGTTTCCGCAGATCATGAAGATCGATGGAAAGCGCCAAAATCGCCATCACCTCCGAAGCTTCGGTGATGACGAACTGGGTGCGCCGCCCGCTCAACAGGGTCACTTCGCGCAGGTCGCGGTCGTTCAGGGCCAGCACCCGAGGCCAGGCGACCCTCTCCGGGTCAATGCTCAGGGGATTGCCGTGAAACAAATGGTTATCTATACAGCTTGCCAGAAGATTATGCGCTGCGGCGACCGCATGCGCGTCCCCCGTCAGATGCAGATTGATGTCCTCCAAGGGAACAACCTTGGAACGCCCCCCGCCGGAGGCACCACCCTTGATGCCGAAAACCGGGCCCAACGCGGGTTGGCGCAAAGTCACAATCGCCCCGTGACCCAAACGGCACAATCCCATTGCCAAGCCAATGGAGGTGACGGTTTTGCCCTCGCCAAACGGGGTCGGATTAATCGCGGTAACAAGGATATACTTGCCGAGCTTGCGCGTTTTTAGCCGGTCGAGCACCGACAGGGCGATCTTCGCTTTGTAACGCCCATAGGGAATCAATTCGTTTTCGGTGAGACCTAGTTCCGCTGCGAGGTCGGCAATGGGGCGCATCTCGCTCATGGAGAACCCTTCAGCATTTGACAACGCCCCCTGGCCTGCGTAAAACCTTCAGGATGAGAGGCATATGACCTGCGAAAAATGCGGCGCTTCGACAGTCGCCGTGACCGCTGAGGAGAAGACCGCAGACGTCTGCCCTTCGTGTGATATCCCTGACCGCATGTGCACCTGGTGTCAACTGGCGATGATAAAGAAGCT
>VBON01000040.1 GCA_005877525.1 Nitrospirota bacterium | reverse complement strand
CGAAGCTGCTCGATTCC
Organism: Nitrospirota bacterium; assembly: GCA_005877525.1. Lineage (GTDB taxonomy): Bacteria > Nitrospirota > Nitrospiria > Nitrospirales > NS-4 > NS-11. The sequence goes on along the minus strand of VBON01000040.1, from coordinate 5,480 downwards.
CCATCCTGATTTAGCCACGCCGATAATCGGCACAGTAAGAGTTCCGGACTTGACCATACTCTGCAGGGCAGGGAAGATTTTTTTGTGCGCCAAGTCGCCCGTGACGCCAAAGAAGACCAGGGCATCAGACCTGAGGGGGGCTGCCTGCGTCTTGGATTGCGTTGCGCTTGTATTCTGAGTTACCGCCATGGACTGATTGTTTTGATTTCTACGCGACGAATGTCAGGGTTCCATGGCGAGTTAAGGAGATATGTGCTGGGGTATCAGATCGCGCATGTAGAGATTGGCTGGGGGACGTGGATTCGAACCACGGTAATCAGCTCCAAAGGCTGATGTCCTACCACTAGACGATCCCCCAACCTTCTTGCAGTTTGCCCGATTTGCGGCTAATCGGCAAGTGTTAGATGGGTGTTAAACGAGTCGGCTGTGCCGCTGTTGAGTTTGAAGCAGAGAACCTAGGGTCTGGGAAGAGAGGTGAAAGCCGCTCCGCTATTCTGTGGACACGACATTTCTTGCGGGCCTGCTATGGCCATAACAACTCCGGTGCGTGTGGTGGTCTTTGTTTTTCCCATAATATGTTTGACGTGTTCTTTCGCGGTCTGTACCGTGACGCCGATGGCGTCAGCAATTTGCTTATTGGTCCAACCTTTCAGAAGCATCCCCGCAACGGTCATCTCTTTGGGGGTAAGCTGAAATGCGTCCAATCGCCAGACGGATTTTCGAGGAGCGGTTACATCGAGGATCAGGAGAACCGTGCTTTCGGTCTTATGACCCACCCCCGCGGGCAAGCCGATGCCCGCCACGAAGATGGGCGACTCGCGGCCGTTAATGATTCGTTTGACGTTGAAGGCTTCCCAGTCTTTGGGATGATTGCGTAATTCCAGTAATTCAGCGATCTCTTTCACGATCTTTGCAATGCGCAGGGGCAGTGTTCCTTCTAGCTTTTCCGTCACGACTCGCAGCTGCTGGCACAACTCGGCAGCTCGGGTATCGGTCCAAAGAATCCGTCCATCCGGTGTTACGATGAGAATGCCGTGTCCGGCTCTCTGAGCTGCGAAACACTGGGTGTCTTCAGAGTACAGATCAAATCCTTTCTTCACTTCCGGCTCCTTCCAAGAAAAGAGGCCCCAGCCAGACCTGGGAGCTGTACTACCAGCAGCTAATAGGAGTTCGGTTGATTTCATGAAAAACCCTTACAGGGAAGCCTCGGAGAGCACATGTAATCAGGTGCCACGGGGCCGGATGGCCTTTTAGTCCCTCGCTTCCTTCATACTATTAGACGTAGGGGAACGGAAAAGGTTTCATGGGGGCAGGCTGAACGGCAGACACATCATTTTGGTGGGTAGTTGCATGTACACCACAACGGACCGGCAGCATGGTTCGGGTCTAACTGTCGGTCTTCGGTGCAGAGATCAATTGCGTCGGGAAGCACTAAATTCAGAAAGATCAGGAAGGGGTTCCGTCCTTGAACTGCACGTCCCGATACCGAGCCAGTGCCGCCGCCAGCCGGGCTTTCAATTCCAAGCGCTTCGGCTTGCCCGTGGCGGTATAGGGAACGTCCTCACCGAACAGGATGACCTTGGGCCGCTTCGCAAAAATCAGGCGGCTCCGGCAAAACTCCAGGAGCCCGGTCTCCGTCGGCACTTGGCCCTCCCGCGGGACGACATAAGCCGCGATCTCCTCGCCATAAAAACGGTTCTCGAACGGCACGGCCATCGCAAACTTCACGGCCGGATGGCTTTTCAAAACGTCGTCGATTTCCAAGGGAGCGATATTCATCCCGCCGCGGATGATCAATTCCTTGAGCCGCCCGGAAATGAAAAAGAAAGGCCGCCCCCGTTCGTCGCGAAGAGAGAACCCCTCGTCGCCAGAGCGAAACCAGCCCCATCGAAACGCGGCTTCATTGGCATCCGGTCGCTTGAAATACCCAGAACACACCGTTCGTCCCTTGATGCAGATTTCCCCGCGGCCGCCTTCGGCGACTTCTTCGCCTCGATCGTCCAGGATCGCCATGTCGTTATGCCGGATCGGGAGGCCGATGGAGGGAAAATCGTAATCGATCAGCCACCGGCGATGCTCCTCAGCCGAAAGATCATTCGGCAGGAAGGACGAGTAACAGGTTGTTTCCGACAAGCCGTAGCCGTGACGGATGGGAAACCCAAAGGTGTCTTCGAAACGACCGGCGGTCTCCTTCAGGAGGGGCCCGGCGCCGCAAATCACGCCCCTGAAACGCTCCAACCGGTATCGCCCGAGGTCCTCATTGGCTTCCAGCAGGAACTCTAGAAGTGTCGGCACAACGCTCACGCACGTGACACGCTCGTCCGCAAGCCGTCGCCAGAAGCTGCCGGTTTTGAATTTTCGGTTCAGGATCGCGCCGCCGCGAAAATAAAATGGAGTCAGGACCGTGACGATCGTGCCATTCACGTGATGGATCGGTAGCACGCACATCAGGCGGTCCTCTGCGCCGAACCCATGCCACGCGGCGATTCCATCGGCGTCCATTAAAAGATTCTTTGCGGTCAGGATCACGCCTTTCGGCGGCCCCGTCGTGCCGGAGGTATAGACGATCAGCGCTTCATCTTCCAGGCTCGGTGTATGGTCGTCATGAGGGCGTTGAGTCCGCTCCGGTAGTAGGACGCCATGAACGCTGTGGCGATGCGTCTCATCATCGACGGTGACCACCATTGCCAGACTATCGATCTCCTGCAGGAGACCGCTGATCTCCTCCTCGTAGTCCTGCCAACAGAAGCAGACAGTAGCCTCGGAATGCTCGAGAATGTACCGTTTCTTTTCCACGGTTTCTTCAACGCTGATGGGGACAACCCCCAGACCGAGCACCCATGCCGCAAAATAGATGAACACTGTCTGGTCATGATTGAATAAGACTGTCGCAATGCGGTCTCCTCGACGCAGGCCGAAGAACTGCCGCATGGAATCGGCGACGGAGCTGACCTGCGCGTCAAACTCCGAATAGGTATAGGCCCGGCGCAAGCCGCGCTCATCGTCATGATAAGTCAGAAAAACCTGACCGGCGAAGACGGGGTCTTTCAAGCGCGATCGATAAAACTCCGCAAACGACGCCCACGGGAGGGTGAACGGAGGCCCACCCATCCGATGGGCCATGAGAATTTCTTCACGTTCGTTGGTCGAGGGGGACATAGGATCGCGGCGGTGGTCCGGTGTACAGGGCGCGCGGGCGTATCAAGCGGTTATGGTCCTGCTGCTCGATTACATGCGCGCACCAGCCCGTGATGCGCGAGCAGACGAAGACCGGCGTGTAGAGATCGCGAGGAATGCCCATCAGCAGGTAGGCCACCGCCGTATAGAAGTCCAGGTTCGGATAGAGTCCCTTCTGCTCCCGCATGACGCGATCCACAATTGCCGCGATGTCATACCAACGTGTCTCCCCGCAGACGCGGCCGAGCGCCTCGGCATGCCGCTGAATGATCTGGGAGCGGGCGTCGCCATGATGAAGGACCCGATGCCCGAAACCCATCACCCGGCGCTTTTGCGCGAGCGCGTCCAAGACCCACTTCTCGGCCCGCTCGCGCGTTTTGATTTCCAGCAACATATCCGCGACCGCCTCATTCGCCCCCCCGTGAAGCGGGCCTTTCAAGGCGGCAACGGCGGCGGTTATGGCTCCATGCAGATCGGTCATGGTCGAAGCTGCGACGCGCGCCGCAAATGTTGACGCGTTGAATTCATGCTCGGCGTAGAGAATCAACGAAACGTCCAGCACGCGGGCCATCGCTTGAGCTTTTTCATCGCCGGCCCGATCGGTTAGGAGATAGAGAAGATTTTGGGCGAAGCCCAGATCTTGCCGAGGTTGCACCTGCCGCTTCGCATGCGCAAGGCGATAAGCATTCGTGATAATGATTGGGATCTGCGCCATTAGGCGCACAGACTTTCGCAGATTGGCCTCGTGCGAGTTGGGGGCAGCATCCGGGTCGGTCATGCCCAGCAGCGAGATTCCGGTCCGGAGGATCTCCATCGGATGTGCGTCGGGCGGCACGACCCCGATAAACGCCTCGACCGGGCCGGCCAAGGGCCATTGCGTGCGAAGCTGGGTGGAGAAATCCTCCAGCTCTTTGGATATCGGCAGCTTCCCAAAGAGGAGAAGGTACGCCACTTCCTCAAAGGTCGCCTGCTCAGCCAGATCACTGACCGCATACCCTCGGTACCGCAAGCCGTGCTCGCCTTCGTCGACCTGGCAGAGCGCGCTCTCCCCGGCGATGACTCCCTCCAGGCCCGGAGAGTAAGCAGGCGTATTGCTCTTATGTGTCTCGCCCATATCGCTCATGCAGCTTTCCATCCTGCTGTTCATACTGGTCGTAACGAAGCAGCTCGTAGAGCTGCTGCCGGGTGTGCATCTTGTCCAGGGATTCCCGCTGGGTCCCGAGAGCCTTGAGCTCCATTAACATGGTTTCCATCGCCTTTGTCGCGGTCCTAAGCAACGTCACGGGAAATAGAACCAGCCGGTATCCCAGGTCTTCAAACTCGCGGGTCGTGAGGTATGGGGTCTTGCCAAATTCGGTCATGTTCGCCACCAACGGGACCTTGACACCCTCGCCGGATAGCAGCCTAGCAAAGGTTCGAAATTCTTCCGACGACTCTAAGGCTTCGGGAAAGATAGCATCGGCTCCCGCGTCGGCATACACTTGCGCGCGCCGGACGGCCGCTTCCAGTCCGTCCACGGATCGCGCGTCGGTCCGGGCGACGATGAGAAAATCTGGATCGCTTCGCGCCTCCACGGCAGCCGCTATTTTCTCAGCCATCTCAGAGGCGGCCACGAGTTTTTTGCCGGGCAGGTGGCCGCATCTCTTCGGCATCTCTTGATCTTCCAATTGAATGCCCGCGACACCTGCGCTTTCAAACGCTTGCGCCGCCCTCATGACCTCAAGCGGTGGACCGTAACCGGTGTCCGCATCCGCGAGAGCGGGAATGTGCACCGCCTTGGCGATGTATTCTGCCTCGGCCTTGACTTCCTTCATCGAGAGCAGCCCGATATCGGGAAGTCCGCGAGCGGCGGCCATTGCCGCCCCGGAAATATACACTGCATCAAACCCCGCTCGCTCGATCTGCATCGCCGTGAGAGCGTTGAAGGCCCCCGGCATCACTACGAGCCGCTCGGCGATCAGTTCCCGCAAGCGCCGTGGTTGAGGAGTATCAGCCATGGCCTGCGGCGACTCTCATCCAGGGCATCATCGCCCTCACATCCCTGAGCTTGTCCAAGTTCCAAATCATCTCGATCAGTCTCTCGGCACGGGCGGGCGCGAGCTTACCGGCAACCAAGCTTCTGAACTTCGCCTCGATCTCGCGATCCGACATCGGCTGTTTCGGATGTCCAAGAGGGTAATCCACCTGCTTGATGTATTCTTTGCCGGCTGCTGTGCGAACGGTCACTCGCGTCGGCATGGCTTGCGGGTAGGACCCATGGAAGTCATCGCAGTCCGTTACGCGTATCCTGCGCATGAGATCCA
>VBON01000086.1:5609-11364 GCA_005877525.1 Nitrospirota bacterium | reverse complement strand
TGGAGCATGCAAGGCTCTTTCTATACGAGGGTTATGCGGCGCGCCGGTCAGGAAGGGCGGCGATGCCCGGCAGCACTTTGCCTTCGAGCAATTCCAGCGCGGCGCCGCCGCCTGTGGAAATGAAGGACATGCTCTCCGAAACCCCGGCGCGATGGACCGCCAGCGCCGTGTCGGCGCCGCCGACGATGGTCAGCGCATACGCGTCCGCAACGGCGTGAGCCACCGCCAGAGTGCCGCGCGAATAAGCGTCCAGCTCGAAGATGCCCATGGGGCCGTTCCAGAGAATGGTCTTGGCATTGCCGAGAGCCTCGGTGAACAGCTTGACCGAGGCCGGGCCGATATCCAAGCCGTGCCAGCCCTTCGGAATCTCCTGCGAGGTGACGATTTTGGTCTCCGCTGCGGGACTCATGCTGGCCGCCACGACGAAGTCCACCGGCAAATAAAACTTCACGCCTCGGCTGATCGCGTGCTCATAGATCTCCTTGGCGAACTTGAGCATGCCATCTTCGACGAGAGAATGTCCCACTTCCAGGCCCAAGGCCTTCAGATAGGTGAAGGCCATGCCGCCGCCGATGATAACCTTGTCCACCTTTTTGCCGAGGTTTTCGATGACACCGATCTTTCCGGAGACTTTGGCCCCTCCCAAAATCGCTACGAACGGCCGCATGGGATTGGCGACCGCGCCTTCCAGATATTCGATTTCCTTTCGCATGAGAAACCCCGCGCCCGCCTCCGGCAAAAACTTCGTGATGCCGGTGACTGAGGCGTGGTCTCGATGCGCGGCTCCGAAAGCATCATTGATGTAGACGTCACCCAGGGAAGCCAAGGCCTTTGCGAACTTCTCGTCGTTGGCCTCTTCGCCTTCGTGGAAACGGAGGTTCTCGAGCAGAAGAACGTCTCCCGGCTTCATTTTAGCGACGAGTCCGGCCGTTGACGGCCCGATGCAGTCCTCGGCAAACATGACTTCCTTCCCCAGAAGTCGTTGGAGTCGCCTTGCGACCGGCGCCAGACTGAAGTGCAGATCGCGTCCCTTAGGTCGGTCCAGATGGGAGCACAGAATCACTTTCGCGCCTTCATCAACCGCGTAGTTGATGGTGGGAAGAGTGCCGCGAATGCGAGTGTCGTCTGTGATGTGACCGGTCTCATCCAGCGGCACGTTGAAGTCGGCGCGAATGATGACGCGCTTGCCCTTGAGGGGAAGATCCTCGATCGTGACTTTATTAAGGTGCATGCCAGCCGGCTGATGCTCAGCCCCGAGACATCATGAACTTAAGGAGATCACGAATGCGACAGGAATAACCCCATTCGTTGTCGTACCAGGCGATGACCTTGACCAGCCGCTTGTCGATCACGGTGGTCAGGGGGGCGTCGAAAATGGCTGAGTGAGTATTGCCGTTGAAGTCCACCGAGACCAACGGCTCATCGGAATATTCAAGGATGCCCTGCAGCGTTCCCTGAGCTGCCGTGCGGAAGGCCGCATTGACCTCCTCGGCCGAGGTTCCAGTTCGGCGGTCAGATCGATTTAGGAGACATTGGGCGTCGGCACGCGGACCGCCATGCCGCCCAGCTTCCCTTTAAGCTGCGGGATCACGAGGTGCAAGGCTTTCGCTGCGCCCGTGCTGGTCGGTATCATCGACAGTGCGGCGGCACGGGCGCGGCGCAAATCCTTGTGCGGGAGGTCCAGCAACTGCTGATCGTTGGTGTAAGAGTGAATCGTTGTCATCAAGCCGTGCCGGATGCCGTAACTCTCCAGGAGGACCTTGGCAACCGGCGCCAGGCAGTTTGTCGTGCAGGAAGCGTTGGAAACGATCTGGTGCCGCTTGGAGTCGTAGGCCTCCTCGTTTACGCCCAGCACGATCGTGACGTCAGGGTCTTTGGAAGGGGCCGAGATGATGACTTTCTTGGCCCCCGCTGAGAGATGACGTCCGGCGCCCTCGCGGTCCGTGAAGCGTCCAGTGGATTCGATGACGTAGTCCACACGGAGATCCCGCCATGGCAGGTCCTTGGGATCCTTCTGCGCCAGAATTTTGATCGGCCGGCCGTTGATGAGCAGCTGATCTTCTTTGGCTTCCACGGGAAGGGCCAGTTTGCCATGGACCGAGTCGTATTTAAGGAGTTGAGCAAGCGTGCGGGCGTCGGTCAGGTCGTTGACCGCAACGAATTCCAGGGCCGGGTCACCGAGAGAGGCCCGTAAGACATTTCGACCGATACGGCCGAAGCCGTTAATGCCGATGCGTATGGCCATGTTTCGTTCTGAAAGCGGTAGAATAAATTAACTGCGAAATCCTAAGCGAAAAAGTCAGCGGAGTCAATCACCCCGAAGCTTGGGTCGGTCAGAAGAAGACGCCGCTCAGAGTTTCATCGCGTCGTTGACTTCAAGGATAGTTTGCCGGGCGACTTTGCCGGCCCGTTGTGCGCCAGTCTCAATCACCTCGTCCACGAGCTTGGGTTGCTGTTCGAGTTGACGCCGGTTGTCCCAGATGGGACCGAGCCGAGTGACGATCGCGTCGGCCGAGAGTTTCTTGCAGTCAATGCATCCGATCTCGGCCGTCCGGCATTCGTGGTTGACGCGATCGATGACGACCTGGGACGAGAGGGACTTGTGCAGGGTGAAGACCGGACAGACGTCCGGATTGCCCTTGTCTGTCCGCCGCACGCGGGCGGGGTCGGTGACCATTGTTTTGAGCTTGGCTCGTACCTCGGCCTCGGTATCCGAGAGATTGATCGTGTTGTTATAGCTCTTGCTCATTTTCCGGCCATCGGTGCCGGGGACTTTAGGAATTTCGGTAAGCAAGGCTTGCGGCTCCGGAAAAATCGCCTTGTACAGTCCGTTGAACCGGCGGGTGATCTCACGGGTCAATTCCAGATGCGGCAGCTGATCGATCCCCACCGGCACGAAGTCTCCCTTGTACAGAAGAATATCGGCGGCTTGTAGCACCGGATAGCCTAAAAACCCGTGAGTTGAAAGATCTCGCCCCTCGATGTTCTCTCGTTTTTCCTTGTATGTGGGGTTACGCTCCAGCCATGGTACCGGAGTTATCATCGACAACAAGAGATATAGGATTGCGGCACATGAGACTGGATGAAGAGCGTCGAGCGCTGCGGGTCGAGCCCGGCTGCGAGCCAGTCGATCAGCATCTCCCGCACGTAAAACCGAATTTTCGAGGTGTCTTCGAAGTTGGTCGAGAGCGCATGCCAGTCGGCTATGAAGTAAAAGCACTCATGTTCCGCCTGAAGGCGGACAAAGTTGTCCAACGCGCCGAGCAGGTTCCCGAGGTGCAATACCCCGCTGGGCTGCATGCCGCTCAGGACGCGTTTCGCCATCTGCCGCGCCCTTACACTCCCAAGGTCGACAGCACGGCCGTGCTCAGCGTGCCCGCGGGAACCATCAAGGTTCGAAATAGGATGTTGACAGGCGTCATAATGACGCGAAACACATGGATTTGAGGGTCCGCCATGATCAGAAAGAAGATAATCAGCATCCCGTAAGGCTCAAGACGGCTCAGGGTCGCCCCATGCCGCGCCGGCAGGAGATTCATAAGGATTCGTCCTCCGTCCAAGGGCGGTATCGGAATCAAGTTGAAGACCATCAGGACGATGTTGATGAGGACCGAGTACATGCACATCCAGGCCAAGGGGACCAGGATCAGTCCGGCGAGATCGAGCCGTGGAAGGAGCGTGCCGCGTGCCGAAATCGACTCGCCGACGGTCGGGTCCAACACCATGATGGCGCTTAATAGAGCGGCGCTGATGATCGCGAGGAGCAGATTCATCAACGGGCCCGCCGCCGCCACGATTGCCATTTGGCGACGGGGATTATGAAAGTTCAGGGGATTTACCGGGACCGGCTTCGCATATCCTAAGAACACCCCAGTGGGGAAGATCAGGCACAGCAGCGGCAGCACGATCGTGCCGAAGAGGTCGATGTGAGCGAGCGGATTCAGCGTCAGCCGTCCGGCCTCACGCGCCGTGTGATCGCCGTAAGCGTCCGCCACCTTTCCATGGGCGTACTCGTGAAAGACCATGGCCAACAGCAGCGGCAGGGCCATGTAGGAAATGGTATGCAGAATGGAGCCCAGGTGCGTCATCGTGCGTCCGGCATTACCATCAATCGGCCTCCCTTGACCTGAATCAGGATGTAACGTCGTTCCAGATATCCACCCGGGTTCATGCTGAGGGGCCCGGCCAATCCCGGGGCGTTCTTCAGTCGTCCGAGGCTCTCGCGAATGGTTTTGCCCGTGGTTGCCCCCTTCAGTATAGCATCCAGAATGAGTTGTGTGGCTTCGTAGGCTTGGGCTGCAAAGGCTGTAGGCGCCTCATGAAATCGCGCTCGGTAACGATCTGCGAAGTTTCGCATGACCGGATTCTGGCTGTCCATGAAAAAACTGTCCGCAAACAGGGCGCCTTCCGCCGCCCGCCCCGCGATTCGAATCAATTCGGGGGAATCGAGGGCGTTTGTCCCAAGGATCGGGACCGGCATGCCGTAAAAATGTAACTGGCCGGCGAGAAGCGCCACCTTGTCGACATCGCCCGGAATGAAGATGGCGTCGAAGCCTGGGATGTAGTCCTTGACCGGCTTGCCCTTCTTGAGGATCGGTTCCAGCTTGCCGTATTTCTTCAAGTCGGCGGCCTTAATGCGCTTAATGGCCGCGCCGAAATCAGTGTCTTTCGCGTCGTAGGTATCGGTTGCGATCAGCTCTGCACCGAGCCGGCGGATCTCGTCGGTAAACACCTGGCCCATCTCACTCCCGTACGAATCCAGAGGTGCCAGGATGCAGAGCCGCTTCCATCCTAAGGTGACAATCGCCTGCTCCGCCACATTTCGAACCAGTTCCCGATGGTTGACAGCGGCACTGAAGAGAAACCGCCCGAGTCGCTGAACTTCGAGGTAAGTGGCGGTTGGCGTGAAGAAGACAATATTTCTCGAGTCAGCGGCTGGCGCGATTATTTTCAGACTTCGGGTGAGCAGAGGGCCAATCACGGCGACCGGCCGATAGTCCTCTAATAGGTCGTCCAGCTCCATCACCAATTGCTTTTGATCGCTCTCGCTATCCTTGGTGACCAGGCCGATGGTCGGATGAGGGGCAAACTCGGAGCTTTGTTCGAGGGCGAACTTGATCCCGTTCAGCACCTGGTTTCCATAAGGGCTCAGCGGACCCGAAAGGGGCAGCAGGGCGCCCAGGAGGAGCTCGTTCGCCTTGAGTTTCTTTCGCTGAGCCATCAGAAAGCCGGTCACCGCGCTGCTCTGTTCGTGCTTTGGAAAACGTTTAAAAAATTCCCGTCCGGTCTGCGTAACTTTATGATCCTCGCCGGCGGCGGCATACAGCTCCAGCAGCCGCAGCATTGCCAAGTCGCCCGGGAACGCTTGGGGGAACCGCTCAGCCACTCTTCGGAGATCGGCCTCACCGACCTTTGAATAAAGGAGCACACGGACGCGATCCTCGATCGCGCGGGCCTCCTCCGGGGACACGAAGGCGCGAGCATCGAGCGCTGCGTCTATGGCTTGGGGATAGTCGGGTTTCATCAGGTATGTTTCTTCGAGGCGTCGCAGGATGCCGAGTTTGAGCTGGGGGCTGGTCGCCTCGGCGTTCGCCTGGCGTAACAGTGGAACGGCCGCGTCCCACTGTCCTGTTTTGAGCAAACTTGTGGCCAGTCCCACCAAAGCTTCCGGGTGAAATTCGGAGGTTGGAAATTCGTCCAGGAGACGGCGGAAGGACCTATTGGCCTCCTCCCATTTCTGCATGCTGCTAAAAGC
>VBON01000086.1:0-5573 GCA_005877525.1 Nitrospirota bacterium | reverse complement strand
GTCTCAATCAGCTGCTGAAAAACATCCGCGGCTTCCTGAAGTTTGCCCGCCTCCAGCAGGGACTTTCCCGAATCGAACAGCGCCTTCTGAGCCGGTGGAATCGGAGGAGCAAGTGATTGCGCCGGCGCAGGCGCCGAGGGTTTCGCAGGCGTTGCGAGCTGAGCCTGGACGAGATAAGGAACGATGGCCAGCGCGAGCACGATGCTGCCAAAGGAGAGCTTGAGCACGGGATACGAGAGAGTGAGCAGGCGGTGGCGCCAACGAAACGAAACGCCCGGCATCAGAAAGCGGCCCGTGGCACACAAGGCTGCATGAAGATAGGCACTATAGGGGCCTCCAGGGAATGAAGTCAAGGCAGTGCTGTGCTAGACTTCGTGAAAGGAGAAGCGTCGTGATGAATCCGTTGACGGCGAGACAGATGTGGGCGCAGCGGAGTCTTTTCTGTTTCATGCTGCTGATGTCCGGCGCCATTGAAGCAGGCGAGGGCTTGCCGAAAGAACTTGCGGCGAAAGACGGGGCGGCGATGGTCCTTGTCCCTGCCGGTGAATTCTGGATGGGCCTCCCGGAAGGAGAAGGCCTGGATGATGAGCAGCCACGCCATAAAGTCTATCTGGATGCTTTTTACATTGATAGATTCGAGGTCACGACCCAGCAGTATGCCGGATTTTTAGCGTCTACCGGATGGGAGAAGCCAGTCAACTGGGATAACGTGAAGTTTCCCGAGCATGCCGATCGGCCGGTGGTCGGGGTCAACTGGAGCGATGCCGACGCCTACTGTCGCATGACCGCTCGCCGGTTGCCGACGGAAGCGGAATGGGAGCGCGCGGCGCGTGACGAGAACGAACGAAAGTTTCCATGGGGGGACGCTCGACCAAAGACTTCCCTGGCACTGTTCGGCCAGATGACGCAGTTCTCCTACGATATTTTAAAGCCGGTCGGAAGTTATCCGAGCGGCGCCGGTCCCTATGGCACCTTCGATCAAGCCGGCAATGTTGCCGAGTGGGTACAGGACTGGTACGACGGAGAATATTACCGGGAGGGTCCGGAGCGCAATCCGCCCGGACCGGCTCAGGGGCAATACAAGATGACCCGGGGAGGATCCTGGTCGGATATGCCGGTGTACCTGCTGTCCGCCAGCCGGACGACGAAGCTGCCCCCGGGGACCCGCAATGGCTTCATCGGGTTTCGCTGCGCGCAGAGCGCGAAATAGATATTTTATGTCAGTTTGACCGGCTCGCCGGCGCAGTCCACAGACTCGCCACTGTGGCTCTTGTCGGCGATCCGCCACATGTCGGGCAAGACTTCAAAGGGGTGGCCCCGTCCCGTAAACAGCCTGGCTTTCTGAATCTGCACGTGTTCCTTATCCAGGAACCTTACCTCCAGGAGGACTTCCTGTTTCCCTCGGTGTAAGAGCTTCACGACCGATGCCTCACAGACCATTTCATATTCGCCGCGAATATTTAACGAGAGTGTGTTTTCGGAAATCCTTGCCGCAAGCGTCCCGTGCTGATCGAAGACCATGCCTTTCAGCATTATTTCGTTGTAGCGCCGGTTATTTTCGAACGAAAATTGCAGCATGCCGTCAAGCTCGATGCTGCCGTGGGCATTGCGGTAGAAGTTGGAACCGATGTCAAAATTCACGCTCGTCCTTTCGTGAAGGGGTGTGCTTACTGCATTATCCTGATCGCTGCGCCGCGGACTTACGAAAAAATCACTTTCATCGTCTCGCGAAAGTTATCGGCTGCGTGAGGGTCCTCGATAGCCTTCCCTAATATCTGAATCGCTGCCGCTTCGCCCAGCAGTTGATACCGGCCGTTGGCCTCTTCTCCTTTCACCGCGTCCCCGTATAACCGGTACCGAGCCGGCAGGTTTTGCTGATGCGCATCGGCAACCTCTTGTCCCGCCTGCTCCGCGATTTGCCGCAGCAAGATACCATGAAAAGCCTTCAAGACCGCAGTCGTGTGCCCAGGATCGGTGGACGCGAAGGTCCCGCAGCCATGGGTGATCGCGAACAGAATGAAATAGGTCAGTTCCCACTCCGCGGCGTCGCGTTGGTCGATGGTCTTAAGGTCGATGGCCTTTCCAATGTGTTGCTCCAGCCAGTTTTGTTCGACAATACCGAAGGCTAAGTCGGATAGCTCGCGCCCGAGGTGCTCAGGCGTGGTCTCTGTCACGAGACTACAACGCCTCGATTTTGCTGAGTCGGCAGTGGTCCATTCGGATGAAATGAAAGCGGCCTTGATCGTCGGCGACCAAGAACCCGGGCAGGTTGCCGGAGGTTTGCCAGAGAACCTCGAGAACGGGATATGTGGCGTCGTGGGTAAAGGTAGGGTGCGGTTGGCCGTTGCCCTCGACAATATCGGTAATCATGAAACGCCTCATGCCCGCTCCCTCCGCCGATTTACTGGGAATGAGTATACCATGGCATTGGTCTGAATCAAGGCGAGCGCGGATTCCACCATTGTTTAGCTCGCCCCCCCGAAATGCTATTTCAGGGCGTGTACTTCCTTCATCGGCGCTTTCCCTGATATTCTTAAACCAAAGACTCTTAGGGGAGACTGTCCGCACTTTCGGCGTAAGACGCTACTTTGTCGTCTCAGCAAGGCGCCATTTTGAATACCGGGTCAGCAACAAAAGGCCCGGAGCCATGGCGAGGACGCTGAAAAGAAAATATTGCTCCCATCCCAGCGCTTTTGCGAGATAGCCGGTTGGCGCGCTGCCTATGACTCTGCTCAATCCCATAACACTCGTAAAAAGCGCGTACTGAGTTGCGGTAAATCGTTTATCACAAATGCTCATCATAAACGCAGTAAATGCCGCAGTGCCCATGCCACTACAGAAACTTTCTACCGCGATCGCAATGACCATCATCGGGTAGTCGTGTCCCACATGCGCGAGCAGCATAAAAGAAAGCCCCGAGATCCCCTGACTTAAACCGAAAAGCCATAAAGAACGCTTGATCCCGAGCGTCACCATGACGGCACCGCCTGACAAGGTGCCCGCAATAGTTGCTACGAGCCCAAACCCCTTTGTAACAGCCCCGATGTCGGTTTTGGTAAAGCCAAGTTCCAACAAAAAAGGGGTCGTCATCGCCATTGCTATGACGACGTCGATCTTATAAAGGATGATAAAGCCCAGGACCTCCAATGCCCCTTTTCTTCTGAAATATTCGACAAAGGGCAGAACCACCGCTTCCCTGATTGTTTGTGGCGGCTTGCCGGCCGTCTTTGGCTCAGGAGCAAAGAGGGTTGCCACCACGCCGATCCCCATCGCCGCTGCCATCAGCAGATATACGACCTGCCAAGACAAATGATCGGATAAGATCAACGCCACCGCGCCCGACATCAACATGCCGAGGCGGTAACCCGTAATATACAGCGAGGCGGCGGGGCCTATTTCCTCCGGCTTGGCCAGATCCGTCCGATAGGCGTCCACGACGATATCTTGGCTGGCGCTAAAAAATGAAATCAGTACCGCAATAATCGCAGTGATCACAGGAAAACGGACAGGGCTGCTAAATGCCATGGCCGCGATGGTCACAATCAAGGCGATTTGCGAAATTAGCATCCAACCTCGGCGGCGGCCTAAGAACGGAGGAATAAAACGATCCATGATAGGCGCCCAGATGAACTTTAATCCGTATGGCAGGCCGACCAGGGAGAACAACCCGATCACCGTGAGATCGACATTTTCTGACTTCATCCAGGCTTGAAGAGTCGTAGCCGTTAACGCCAGGGGAAGACCGGACGAAAACCCCAGCAAAAGCACAGCCGCCATGCGCCACGTTATAAAGACGCCCAGGACGTTCGACTTTAGAATCGTGGCCATACGAATGTGGGTGCGCTTAGACCCTCAGAAATGAAGCTTGCGAAGAAACTTTAAGCAAAACCGACTAGGCGATCCAGGTGAACATGGTTTAGAGAAGGACCTGTTGCAGGGAGATCTTCATGATGAGGCGGAGTTCGAGACACAAAAAAAGGGGAAGACCAGGTGTCCGGCCTTCCCCGAGGCTGACCTCTGATAAGGTCCTATTTAGGATTGGCGTTCACCTTGGAGCCCTCTTTGATCATGTTCTCGGTCACGCCGTGGTCCGGATAGCCCGGGTGCTTGTTCTGGCGAGAGTCATTCGAGAACACGTTGCCGGTGCGCTCATTCTCATCGGATTTGAGTTGTTCCTTTAAGACCTTGGGCGCGTCTTCAGCAGACTTTAGCGTGGCCGCTTCTCCCACAGCCGTCGTCGCCTTTTTGCTGTCATCCGGATAGCCGTCATGCTTCTTTAGCAAGGCCGGGTTGGCGAACGCGGACGACGTGAGGAACACGAAGCCCAGCACCAACGCCAGCCCCCATAGTGTATGTTTCATACGATCCTCCCTCATTAAAAGAAATAAGAGACCGTTGCTCAATTTCCGGAAAGCGCAAAAAACGATAGCGCAATCGCTCCACCCTGTCAAGAGCGCTTACCTCCGTCGGGGACGCCGGCGCCCGCGGCCCAGGACTCGAGAAGCGCCATGGGCCGGAAGTCTAATGATCACGGTCGTTCCCTGGCCGGGGCCACTGGCAATCGAAATCTGGCCGCGATGTTCCTCGATGATTTTCTTCACAGAGGAGAGGCCGAGTCCTGTTCCGGCAGCCTTCGTCGTGAATCCTGGTTCAAAGATCTTGCCGATGTGTTCCGTGGGAATCGGCGCGCCGTCATTCTCGATGCTCACTGCCACTTCGTGGCGACCACGCCCTCCGCGATGAGGGACGGCTTCAAGATGGATGTGACCTCCGGGCGTCATGGCTTGCAAGGCGTTCTTCAGAATGCTGAGAAACACCTGTTGCAGCTTGCTCTCATCTGCTTTGATTGATGGCAAGGGATCAGCAAACTGCCTGGTCACGGTGATTTGGTTTTGCTCCATATCGCCGGCAATGATGGCAAGGGCGCTCTCGATGACTTCCGGAATTCGGATGACGTGCGGGTGAAGCTCCAAGGGCTTGGCGTTATCGAGAATTTCATTGAGAATTGTCTCGATGCCTGTCAGATCCCGGCAAGCCTGCTCGACCCGTTGAAGCGACCCAATGGGCACTGCATCGCCCAGCGCGTGGTCGACCAACATCTCTTCCAGTTCGAGGCGCGTCTTGGTGAGTGTCCGCTGGATCTCGTGTTCCAGAAAAGTGGTGAGTTCCCGGATGGCCATTTGGCGTTCCTGACGCAGCATGAGCTCACGGGCTTCGACGGATTCCGTCGTGTACAGCGCTAGCGCCTTCGCAGCGTCGGGACCTCCGACCTTCTGGACTCCCTGGCTGGGCATGGGAACAGCCGGGCGAGGACCCATGGCCGGAAGAAACCGGGCCAGACGATCCATGATACCGGCAGCGGCGCGGGCCATGTCGAGATTATACATGTCGGTTGTTTTTGAACCGAACGCGATGGTGCCAACGAAGTCAGATCCTTTTCGCAGCGGCACCACCAAAGCCGTTTTAAACTTATCCTTGTAGAGCTCTTTGTAGTCTACAAAACGGCCTTGCGTAGATGCCAGGTCCCGATCGAGGCGGGGCTTCTTGTGGCGGACTACCCAGCCTGCCGCCGA
>VBON01000367.1:1192-2359 GCA_005877525.1 Nitrospirota bacterium | reverse complement strand
CTCTGGCCGCATCACCCTCGGGTCTCACGTATTTGTCGCCGGTGGAGCAACCATTGTGGATTCGGACTTCCATCCGATTGCCCCTGCCGCCAGGATGGCTGATACAATTGCTCTGTCCTCGCGGGGGGATCGCACTCGCCGTCCTCATATCGAAAGTCGAGCGGTCGTCATCGAGGACGACGTGTGGATCGGCTACAACGCCACGATTCTGAAGGGTGTCCGAATCGGCAAAGGCGCGATCATCGCGCCTGGCGCAGTGGTGACCCATGACGTACCGCCCGGCGCCACTGTGGCCGGCAATCCCGCATGCTTGATGGAGCAAGGAACGACGTGAACGGTGCGTCTCTTCAACTCGCTCATGACTGGTATCCCGGTCAGCTCCCAGCCAACATTGAGGTTGGCGAGGATGTCTATATTGATACTTCCTATGGCTTTTCCGGGTTCTTCTCGGAGGAAAATCCTGGATTGGTGCTCGGCGATGGTGCAGGTGCCTACAGCCTGACCACCTTTCTCGTTCAACCGACCGGTCGAGTCAGCATTGGCTCCTATAGCTGTCTCAACGGCACGTTCGTCATTTGTTCCGACCACATCTCGATCGGGGCACATTGCCTACTTTCCTGGGGCGTGGTCCTGACCGACACCTGGCTAAGCCCGGGCAGTACCGCTGCATCGCGCCGCTCAATCCTTCGCGCCGCGGCCGATGATTCCTTACGCCGTCTTCCGTGCTTCTCGGAGCCGCGACCCGTTACTCTTGAGGATAACGTGTGGGTCGGCTTCAATGCGGTCATCTTGCCGGGCGTGACATTAGGACAGGGTTGCATCGTCGGCTGTCACACTATCGTCCACGAGGATGTACCGCCTTATGCTGTCGTTGTGGGGAATCCTGCTCGTGTTGTTCGCTTTCTCGACCCCAACGAGAACACTTGCAGCGCTTAGGCTGCTTCCACATCCTCCCTGCTTCACGTCTCTTCTCGTTCCGCGGAATCTTCCTGCAGGAATAAATCTGGGGCCGCATACCTGAGGTCAAGAGGTGCGGACTGATACGAAGACAAACGAACGGCGCAGCAGTGATTGTCAGTGATTGTGCGATATCCTGTTAGCGTGGTATAAACCCACGGAAGGTCCCCAGGGTGGGCGGGTGAAATGGTTCACGAGTGGCATTGAACA
>VBON01000367.1:0-1080 GCA_005877525.1 Nitrospirota bacterium | reverse complement strand
CGCAACTTATCACTCCACTGCTCATTGCCCTGCTCTCACTGTTCCGGTTTTCGTCACGGTTGGGATGGTCTTTCCCAGAGGCTCTTTGAACATCTTGATCTTCGTAATGGGATTGACGGCCAATTGCCCATCCCGCACGGCTTTATTCAGCACACGCCGGAGAAACCCCACGTAGCGGTTAATGGTTTGCGGGCTGCGCCTCAGTTCGGCCATCTTCCCCCTGATCTGCTCTAACGCCGTGGGGGTCAATGCATTCAGGCGAGCCTCAGGAAAGAGAAACACCCAGGCTCTTTTGTACCGCTGCTCGTCTCGCAGGGATCGACCCCTAAAGGCCGCCAGATAGCCTTCGAGCACCTCTTCTTGTCCCCAAAATTGTGACACGTGGACGCGGCTCCAACGTCCGAGCCTCGCCCTAACGCAGCACCCCTGCCGATAAAACAGGTTTGCTCACATCCCAGCCTTCGGTGTGCGACGCTCTGTCACATTTGCCGACTTCTCAGCCTCGGTGATGACAATACAGGCGTCACGGAAGGAATCCAGACCATACCCCGGTAATCGGGATTTGCTGTGAACTAAAGTCTGCCTCTTTAGGCCGGCGCTAATGGCTTTAGTCTGTTCTTGTGCGACTTTCAACGGGAAGGAAGATGGTCCTTCTCGGCCTTCTTGTGAATCTTGTTGTGATTCAGCAGAGCTTAAATACGACCGGTCAGCAACAAAATAACCAGGATCAACACGACTAAGCCTAATCCGCCACTCGGGTAGTATCCCCACTCGGCGCTGTACGGCCATGTCGGTAATGCGCCAACGAGCAGCAGAACCAGAATGATTATCAGGATGGTACCCATAGAATCTGCCTCCTTGTGCACATGCCATGAGACGCTGGATTTAGCTTCGCGAAAATATCGCAGCATCGCTATGCCTCCTTCGAGAGATGACCCTCTACGAAAGGAAACCCTTAAAGGCAATGGCATCATGCATCACAAGGTAGCGATCTATGATAGGGCGTCGTTCAGACTGGCAGTTTTAATTGGACCGACAATGCGAGTTGTTGTAGTTGGGAGAATGCGGTGTTTATCGGAG
>VBON01000366.1 GCA_005877525.1 Nitrospirota bacterium | reverse complement strand
CGTAACCATAGCCTTGCTCGAAGAGGTCCGCCCATTGTTGACGGTTTAGACATGCAAAATGTTCGGGCTCGCTCTTGCGATAGTGGCTCTGCACGCTTGTGAGAAGATGTCTGCCTTCTTGCAGGAACGGCTCGGGCTCGCGAGCCTTCTGTTTTTCGATCTGGGTGAGCTCATCATCGGTAAAGCCGATCTCGGCGACGGCGCGCTGCCACCCTGTGCGGCGCCATCGTTCGAAGTTCTTATAGACCCGCTCGCCGGGCCCAATCCCAGGATTCTGACTACCTGACCCTGTCCGAATCCATACAGATGATAGAAGAGGGCCATGAGAGCATCGCGGCTGACCACCGCGCGTGAGGCTAGGCCATCCATGAAGCGACCCAAGGGTGAGAGTAAGCCTTCGTGATAGCATAAAGGTTCACATTGGCTGAAGTATTTAGCAACCAAACTGTCAAGCAGCAGGAAGGGGCGACACGGGACTTCTGTTCGGCCGGACATCAAAAATCGCTCCAGGAATTCATATCCCCACCGAAGCGCCAACTTCTCATGGCTGATGTCGTCACTCCATTGTCCGGTCTCTCGTAAAAACCGGCGGGTATGGCTGGTTGCCCTTTCTAAGAGGTCGGGCTGAGTTTGTGCTGCCATACGGTCGAATTCTTCCACCGTAGTCACCACGAGGGCGGCCATTTCTGCTGAGCTGCGCGCCTCAGGCACCGGTTGACTCCGTGAGGGACAACAACCCGGCATAAGCGGCATCCTCGGCTATGGGCATGGTAGTAATATCCGTCTTTTGTCCGGCACTTCCGAGCAAGTGTGGAGTTTGCTATATATGAAGTCAATAGGGAAGACCTACAAAAGAAG
>VBON01000097.1 GCA_005877525.1 Nitrospirota bacterium | reverse complement strand
CGTCTTAGGACGGTCCTCAAATAAATTCGCCAATATGCCTGACCTCCACATTCCGGACTTCATTCCCTATGTGCTAGCGATCCTAGCGTTGCTGCTGCTCTGGGAATTCCATGCGCTGCAAGTCCGGTCCGGCCGCATTGATGCCGTGGATATTTGGGATCGCTCCGGGATTCGGATGTTCATTTATGCCACGCCCCGCGATAACACGGCCTGCCCTGCCTGTCGCGAAGCGCATGGACACGTTTTTCTGCCCTCCGTGGTCGCGGCAAAGAACTTCAAGGCCTTGCCCAGTCCCTGTACGAATCCTTCGGGTTGCCGATGCCTTCTGGTGGGATTGTATGGCGGGTGGCCCGAAGGCCAGGCGCTCCTCGGCCGTTTGAAGTCGAATGCAGGGAAAGTGCAATTGCCAGACGAGGAGATGGTTGAGTTACTAAAGGGCCGATGGCAGGACGGTGCCGGCGCCTCTGTCGATCAGGTTTCAGTGCCGCTGTTGCAAGCCCTTTTCGACGAAGGGCACGATCCTGAGGCAGCGATCATCGGCTACCATTACGTCATTGAACATGCCAGCAAAGAGCGGGATTTTCCGTTTTTGATTCCATCCTATTTCAGATTGAGCGATCTTCTGGAGCATGTCGGCCGCCCCGCGGACGCGCTGCCAATCGTTGAGCGATTCCTGGAAAGATATGACAGGACTTCCCCGGTTGCGGCAACGGAGTCGCATCTTGCCATGATGAAGACCCGGCAGACCCGCCTGACGATGATGTTAAAGGTCCATAATTATACCTAAGTTATTATGTACAAGCACATAAGAGCTGTGCTATAAGAGACACTCCATAGGAGAATCGTCGTGGATCTTTTGTCGGGCATCCATATTCCGGATATCATTCCCTACTTTCTGGCGATTCTGGGCTTACTGCTGATCTGGCAACTCCATGAGATCCAGGTGCAGGCAGGTCGGATCGACGCCATGGATTTCTGGGTCATCTCCGGGATCCGGCTGTTCCTCTATGGGACCCCTTGCGACGCCTCCGCGTGCCGTCCCTGCCGGAGCGCGCATGGTCTCGGTTTTCTCCCCAGCTTTGTCGCCTCGAAACATTTCCGCGAGCAGATTCCGAAATGCGGCAATCCGATCGGCTGCCGGTGCCTGCTCGTGGGCATCTATGGCGCCTGGCCGGACGCGGAGCGTATGCGAAAGCAGCTCAAATGGAACCGGGGAAGGATCCAAATGACCGACGCGCAGCTGGAAACCCTGGTTGAAGCCGGGAAAACCCGGCGGGCGGGCTTCAGCGCCGATCGGATTTCGCTCATTTTGCTCGAGGCCATGCAACTGGAGAAGACCGATCCGAAGGCCGCAGTCAATCGCTATCGATTCGTGGTTGAAGAAGCCGAGCAAAAGCGCGATTTGCCATTCATCATTTCGGCCTATCTACGGCTTAGCGATTTGCTTGAGAGCGTGGGAGAGGACCAGGAGGCGCACGAGGTCGTACGCAATTTCTTAGAGCGCTACACGCGTAAACGGAGCCTGCGGCTCCGCAGAGGCGACCGCTACCGGCCAACCGAGGGCCAGCTTGCCGTGATGTCGACCCGACGAACCCGCCTCGAAGCCCGCATCGGCATTCCAGAGGCTATCGAGCCTGCCCCGTCGATGGCTTGACGGCGTCACCGCCGGCTATCGGCTCTTGCAGGGCGAGGAGCAAAAGTCCCCGCGACACATCTTCTCGGGCGGCCGTATACCGCTCCAGCGTGCCAATATCAGACCAGTACCCCTTCATCTGGAACCCTGTCAGCGGTTTTTCTCGGCGCAGCAGCTCGATGTAGACATCGATAATAGAGCCCGGCCCAGAGGGAATGGTCTCGAGAACGGCCGGCTCCAGCACATGCACTCCTGCAAACATGTAGGGCGCCCGCGCATTAACGGAACCTGCGACGGGCGGCTCACCCTTGATTTGCAGGATGCGCCAATCGGCGTTCATGGTGATGGCGCCCCATTCCGCCGCGTGCGGGTCCTCCCGGACAGCCAGCGTCGCAAGTGCCCGGCGGACGCGATGGGTCTCCAGCAAAGCCGTGAGGTCGCAGTCCGAGAGCGTGTCACCGTTCAACACCAGAACTGGACGATCTTCAAAGTAGGGCTGCGCCTGTTTGATCCCGCCCCCCGTGCCGAGAATCACCGGTTCGTGCGAATAGGCCAAGTGCATACCGTACCGGGAGCCATCGCCGAACGCCTCGACAATTTGATCCCCCAGATGATGTAGATTGATGAGTGCGTCGGTGATCCCGTGTTTCTTGAGAAGCAGGAGATTCCACTCCAGCAGCGGACGCCCCCCGATAGGCAGCAGCGGCTTGGGCAGTCTCTCGGTCAGCGGCCGTAGGCGCGTGCCATAACCGGCCGCGAGAATCATGGCCTTCATCGTGAGACCCCTCTATCCCCCTCCTTACCTCCTCTTACAAAGGAGAGGAATCTCCTCACTGGATCACTGCAATTCAGGGACATGCCGCATCAACACTCTTCGGAGGGGATGCAAGGCGCGATATCGGAGCAGGTTGTATTTGACGTTGGCGAGAGTTCGGGGGATGTACTGAAGATACCGATCGTTGTTCTTCTCGAGGAGGATGTAGACGAATCGTCCGGCTGCCTTCAGATTGCGTTGAATACTCGTCATGTCAAAAAGACGTATGAACTGTACGCGATCCAGGGGCGCTCCGGCTTTCGCCCTGACTTCCAGATAGTGCACCACGAGCTCCTCAATCAGCTCCTCAGGTAAGGATAGGTAGGAGTCGCGAAGCAACGATGCCAGATCATAACTGGCCGGCCCGAGCAGAGCGTCCTGAAAGTCGATGACTCGCAATCGGTCCTCAAGCATCATGAGATTGCGGCTGTGATAGTCTCGATGCGTGAAGACACGGGGCTGCACTGCGAGCAGCTCCGCGATCTTCCGCATCTCCGTTCGGATCGTGTGTCGCTCTCCTTCCGACAAATTCACTCCTGCGCGTTTCTCAATTCCATACTCGATGAAATGGTCGAACTCCCACATCAACAGCGGCACGTCGAAGGCGCGCCCAAAGGCAAGGCAGGCAGGGTCAGCCGGAAACGACGCCTTCAGATGCAGATGGGCGAGTGCGGCGACCGCCTCGCGGTATAGCGCTGGAGTATCGGGGCTGGTCCCTTCCTGCGAGGCCAGGGCCAGTGTCACGTCACCAAGGTCCTCCAAGTACAGCAGCCCTGCCGCTTCATCGTAGTAGTGGAGGGCGGGGACGGCCACATCAGCTTTCAGGAGATGATTCAGAATGTTCACGAACGGCAGCTCGGCGGTCACCGGGGCACTGTGGCTGACCGCTTCCTCCGATTGCTTGAAGCCTTCGGGTGATGCCAACTGCATCAGCACGAGAGAATGGGGCGGGCCGCCCCGCACCTGAAGGCGAAAGTAACGACGGTTGGAGGCGTCCCCCGCAAGAGGAGCCACCCCAGAGAATTCCACTCGAAAGGGGAGCTTGGTCCGGATCGTATCCGAAATCCGTACGGGATCCGGCAGGGAAGGAAGGAATGACGCCATGGAACGTGATTATACCCCGTGTTCTATGAGTAAAACCATGGAACACGGAGGGCATTTACGGGCAAAGGCTCCGTCTCGGCGGAGCCGGGGTGGGCGGGTGCAATGGTCACTGTGGTGAGTCGACGAACCGCGCCCATCCCCATGTGGCCAGGGACGATCCGAGAGCATCGGTGAGGAAGTCCCAGACATCCGCTTCTCGGAGGGGGACAAAGGCTTGGTGGATTTCATCAGTCAAGCCGTACGCACTCGAGGCCACAATTGCCAGGAGCACCGCATAGGATGCGGTCCAGATGCTCCCGGCATATCGAAACGCACGGTAGGTCAAAATTCCCAAGAGGCCGTACTCAATCGCATGCAACCCCTTATCTCCGAGATCGAGCACAAAGGACGGCACATACACTTCGGGATGGGACAAGGAAGAAAGATAAAAGATCAGCGAGGCATAAATGACAACAGGGCTCCAATAGAAAACTTTGTGCAGATGGCGCATAGATTGCCTCACCAATAATCCGACAAGAGTCTGGTTCCGGTCCCTGAAAGGGCGTCGCGGAATTCTTGACGCTTTCTCTGTTCGGATGCTACGTTGGCAAAATGAAAACAGTTGCGGTCGCGTTTCTCTGGCATCTGCATCAACCCTATTATACGGATCCTCTGACCCGCACCGCTCCGTTCCCGTGGGTGCGGCTCCATGCGACCAAAGGCTACTTCGATATGGCGGTGTTATTGGAGGAGCATCCCGAAATGCATGCCGCCGTCAATATCACGCCGTCGCTCCTCCTCCAGCTCCAGGAGCAGGAGCGGGGAGACGTGCGAGACGTATTCTGGTCGCATGCGGTCTGCCCGGCCGCCGATTTGAGCGCCGATCAGCGTGCCTTCATCCTGCGGCATTTCTTTGCGGCGAACTGGGACACGATGGTCAGGCCGCATGAACGCTACTATAGCTTGCTGATCCAACGGGGTCGCCAGATTCAGGATGGAGACGCGGAACGCCTCACAGCTCGGTTTTCAGCGCAGGACTTCTTGGACTTGCAGGTGTGGCACAATCTGGCATGGTTCGGTCACCGTGCCGTGGCGCGCTATCCTGCGCTGCGACAACTCATCAGCAAAGGGCGCCAGTTCACGGAGGACGAGAAGCATGAAGTGCTTGCCCTGCAGCATGAGGTGCTTGGTCAGCTCGTGCCATTGTTCAAGCGGCTGGCGAATAGGGGACAGATCGAGCTGTCCACGACGCCGTTTTTTCATCCCATCCTTCCGCTGTTGATCAATACGGATTTCGCCCGGCGCTCACGCCCCGAATCCCCTGTTCCGTCAGGATTTGTCCATCCGGAGGACGCTCGCATGCAGCTTCGGATGGCGATCGAATTCCATACGTCAGTTTTCGGGCAGCGACCGGTCGGGGTCTGGCCATCCGAAGGCGCGGTGTGCCCTGAGCTGGTACCCATGCTGGCGGAGCTCGGGATCCGATGGGCCGCGACCGACGAGGGCATCCTTGCCGCGTCGGTCAAGGAATGGAATCGGACGCGAAGTCGCGTTCCTCTTCCGCGATCGGGAGCTCTCGGACGCCATCGGATTTACCTATGCCCGGAATGAACCTCATGCGGCAGTCGACGATTTCATCGCTCGCTTGGCGGCGATCGCTGAGCGTTCTCCGGAAGCGCGTCCGTTGGTGCCGGTGATTCTTGACGGGGAAAATCCTTGGGAACACTACCCAGACGGGGGCGAGGGTTTTCTCAGGGCCCTCTACACTACATTAATCGCCGATAAACCGGGCCAGGTTCGGTTTCACAGCGTAACACCACAGCATGAGTTGGCGGAACATCCTCCCAGGACCCGGTTGGATGGAATCCATACCGGGTCCTGGATAAACGCTGACCTTCGGATCTGGATTGGTCATCCTGAGGACAATGACGCCTGGGAGCGCTTGGAACGGACACGAGGATTCCTGCAACGCGAACAGCAGC
>VBON01000096.1 GCA_005877525.1 Nitrospirota bacterium | reverse complement strand
GTGCGCAGTAAAATCTTATTAAGATACCGGGGATTAATATCCGTCAGGGAAACGGCGTGGCGATGGGGCAGGAGCAGCTCCGGCAAGTGTTCAATAACACCCAATGTTTGCTGCCAGGGCTGTCCCGCGAGTTCCGTAGAAGCAACTCGCACGCCTTCGCTTTCGCGCGCGACCAGGTTTAGCGCCATCCCCCGGGCATCACAGCAGACCGCCGCGTGCGGTTCGCACACAAAATTAGGGACCTGTTCCCCCAGCCAGTGATAGCGACGCGCCATGCGCGTCTCTTCATTCATGCCCTGCTGCACAACGCTCCAGTGACCGGTTCGCGATAAAAAAAAAGCGTGATGGTAGAGTTGGTAGCCGTCCTGGACTGCCGCGCTGTCCACCTTGGCCGACATCCGGCTCGCATACACGAGCGACGCGGCGTCCGACCCCAGCTGTTCGCAGGCCGTCTCGATCTCCTGGGGAGTTTTCCGCGACGCCGCGCCTTTGCCGCCTGCGGCATAAAGGCCTAATTCTCTTTCCAAACCCTTGATGCCTTCCTTAAGTGCGCCGGTCGTGGTTGTGGTCAGGCCGCTCGAATGCCAGTCGAAGCCCAACACGCAGCCCAAGGCCTGGAACCAGAAAGGATCCGAGAGCCGCCGCAGGACCTCGTCCGGGCCGAACTCACTGACAATGTGACAGATGATTTCGCGCCCGAGCCGGACCATGCGGGAGAACAGCCATGCGGGCGCTTTGCCGGTATGCAGCGGAAGATGCGCCAGTCCGGTTCGCATGAAATGACTGTACCAAGAGATGCCGCGCGCATGCCAGAGGAAATCGCTCCCCGGCCCTCAGGAATTGTCCACAAGGGGCCGATAAAGAAGAAAAAGTGAGGGTCCTGCTGTGTCTGCCTTCCGTATTCTAGTTGTGGATGACGAATCCGCGGTGCTCGATGCCCTGGCGAGCATGCTGCGGAGTCAATTGATCGGCGCTGTAGTGGATACTGCTGCAACGGCCGATGCCGCCCTCAAACAACTCGCGCAGAACATCTATGATGCCGTTATCTCCGACATCCGCATGCCGGACATGGACGGGTTGACTCTCTTGAAGGAAATCCGCGCCATTTCTCCCGCGACGCCCACGATTTTAATCACCGGCGCTGATGACAATGAGCTTGCCGTTCAAGCACTGCGCCTCGGCGCCTATGATTATATCCGCAAACCACCGGAGATCGATTACCTCTTGGCCTCGGTCAATCGCGCCATTCAGGTGCGACAGTTGAGCCTCAAGGTGGAGGGGCAGCAGCTTGACCTGGAACGGCATGCCATCGAACTGGAGCGCACGGTGCAGGAGCGTACGCAGGAGCTCAGCCGAGAGATCGGCGAGCGAAAGGGGATCGAGGAGGCGTTGCAACAGTCAAATCTCAAGCTCACGGATTGGGTCAAGGAGCTGGAGGAACGGACGCAGCAGATCACTTTTCTGAGCGAGATGACAGCGCTGCTCCAAGCCTGTCAAAGCGTCCAGGAAGCGTGTACCGTCGCGACACAATTTCTCAAAGAATTGTTCGCAGCCGATGCGGGAAGTCTCTGCCTGTATCAGGATTCGATGCGTCTTGTAGAAGTGATCGCTTCGTGGGGGCCGCGTAGCGCCACCATTAGTGAATTCCAACCCGAAGCGTGTTGGGCATTGCGACGTCTTCAATCACACCTAATGGGGGACCTCAGCTCCACATTGATTTGTGAGCATCTGCGGCTCTCGCAGGCTCCGAACTATTTTTGCTTCCCGTTGATCGGGCAAGGAAAGGCCCTTGGCCTGCTCGTCCTGCAGTCGGCACTGAAGGAAGTTAGTCCCGACCCGGTCGCCCGTCGCAAGCTGCTGCTCACCAAACAGCATCTTGGCGAGGCGGTCTCGAACCACATTGCCCTAGCGCTGGCGAATCTGAGCCTTCGCGAAACGTTGCGGGACGAGTCGATTCGCGACCCGCTGACAGACCTCTTCAATCGGCGGTATCTGGACGAAACTCTCCCGCGCGAACTTCGCCGGGCGGAGCGCGATCAGCAGTCGCTGAGCCTCATCATTCTTGACGTGGATCACTTCAAAGAGTTTAACGACAAGTTCGGCCATGAAGTCGGCGACAGCCTGTTGCGGTCGCTCGCTGCCCACCTCAATAGCCGCACGCGCGGCCACGACATCGCCTGTCGCTATGGCGGAGATGAATTCCTTCTCGTCCTCCCGGGAGCATCGCTGGAGGTTGCCTCCCAGCGGGCCGAGCGCCTGCGTGAGGAGACCAAGGCCCTGGGTGACGGGTCGGTCTGCCTGTCGTTGGGAGTCGCCTCCTTTCCTGGCCATGGGTCGACGGCAACTGCCTTGATTCGAGCAGCTGACCTGGCTCTGTACCAGGCGAAAGCGCAAGGACGCAATCAAGTAGTTAGCCAAGTAATTACCTAAGATATCGGCCCAGGCATCTGCCCTGTTCCCCTTTGATTGTCTACCTGTAGTGGTTTCAGAGTTGAATCCCACTTGATTTTGTGTTACAAGAACTGTTGGCAACAATCGTCAAAGGAGGAACAACGACGTGGATCATGTCAATTTCCTTATCCTAATAGCCCTCCTTTTGGTTTTTGTAGGAATCCGCTTGGTTCGCAGGAACAGCCGTCGCCAAAGGCCCGAACTCCCCGAGTTGCTACGCTCGAGACTGGTGAAGGCCAAAATTGTCAGCCGTTCCATGTGACGGCGTACTGCATTCAGAGCATTTAATCTGCTGCTAATCCTCCTTTAATCCGAAGTTGATATTCTATTGCCATGGTGGAAGTTCTCGTCGCATGGCCGTGTCCCCGCTGCGGCGGCAGCAAAGCCGATAGTTGCGATCTCTGCGAAGCCACGGGACGAGTTGAGCGTTGGCTCCCTGCGCATCTGCTGAGTGAGCTACGCGTTCAATGGAAGATCAGGGCGCGGCGCACCGCTTCTGCGCAATCAACTGGAGATCGAGAGCATCTTCCGCATTGACGCTAAGCCAAGCGCGAGTTTCGTCACTCACCAAGCCGTATCCTTCCCCGATACGTGTGCCCTCAAAGTTAAGCTCCAGGCGCGATCCATGAGGAAAGCAGGACAAGACCCGTTCATTTGGAATTGAACCAACGAAACGCCAACCGAGGCGGTACCCCACGCGCGATTAGGTCTTCAGCGGCCGTCCGCTGAACGATCCAACGGCTTATAAATCCCGCCAGGAGATAATACGGCTCCAGACGCTGAGGGTTGGTTTGCCGCAGACCTGATTCAAGGCCCCTGTGCTGGATTGCACGAAGATGTTGAGGTGACTGTTGCAGCCTCCGTTGCTGCTACTACTATTGTTGCTGCCGGCCTTGCCCTGGCCCTGTCCGCCGAGGTGGTATGCCGGAGCGGATGGCATACCCTCCGCCAACGAAACCTCGCGAACTGCGACCGTCGTGCTGCCGATGGTCTGTGTCCCGAGCGAAGGGTCGGAATACCCCGTGCCGGACATATAATAGAGAGCATAGAGAGACCCAGTGCCCGAGGCGGAGCAAAGGTCGGGGCTAGGAATGAAGCTTGTGGCGAAGACGGTGCCGCCCATGACGGCGGGGAGGGTGAGATTGCGCTCGCCGACGCCTGGCTGGCTGGTGACCCAGCCGTCCACCGCTTGAATCTGGGCAATCAGGTTCAACGGCCCGCCGGGAGGAGTGAGGGTGAGTCCCGTAGTATAGCTCGCGCCGCCGTCAAAACTGACATTGCTAGTCGGGGAGCAACCGAGCCCGGCCGAGCAAACCACGATCCCCGAAACGTTAAACAGGGAGTTGCGCTCGGTGGTTTGAGAAGGCTCCCCCGCAGTCATAAAGGTATCTTTGATGCCGAAGAACGCCTGAAGTTCGGTATTGGTCCTATCGGCTGTTTCCCAATAGCGGCCGGTGCCGAAGATCACCCATAGATTCCCCTTATCGTCCATCGCGACTGCCGGTGCCGAGGCGATCGGTCCCACGCGGCACGGCGACGAGGTCCCGCAGGGGGCAGGACTGCTGCTATATGGATAGGAGCTGATCAGCGCAGTCGGTACGCGGGTATCACCTGTCCCGCTGATCCCCCACAGAGATGTGTTTGTAGAACTGTTGGTGGTCAGGCGATAGAGTTTGCCGGCCCATTTAGGATTGCTGAGACCAGTGCTAATGGTGATCCCGCCGTAGATTACGTTCACGCGATAGGTCAGATAGAGGTCCACGGTGGTGAGGTCGCCGGTAAAGCTGTTGGCGTCCTTGGTATCGAAGATCGGTCCTGCAAACGCTCCGCTTGCGGCATAGACCGGCCCGCTGTGCATATTAACGCCATAGAACTTCGCGGTCTGACTGCTGGCACCGGTATAGCCGGTCGGTCCGCTCCCGAAGATCGCCATCCAGACGGCGTTCGTATTGTCCGTCGGGGCATCGGTACTTGGATTCACGCGAAGGACGGAGGGCAGGCCGGTGCTGAGCCCAAGAGTCGAGTCCGTGAAGATCCACAGGATAGTGGGGTCCTTTTCCGGATTCGTCACGTCGAGGGCGACATACGCGCTGTAGAATGTGCGTGTCGTGGTTGTCCCGCTGCCGGCGAAGTCCGCCGTGACCGTCATTGGGGTTCCCCCGTTCGTGCTCGAGCATCCCGCGCAGCTTCCGCCGAATCGCATGCCAATGATCATGACCGTGCCCCAACCATTCGGATGATCGTCATCGGGCGTAAAAATGCGCGCGTCAGTGACGCGAGGTTTAAGGTCCACATAAGAGACATGCGTGTAGTCGGTCTGCGTGAACCATTTGAGGTGGGGCAGCAGCTCCTGCGGCACGAAGGCCCATAGCTCGGCGCCGAGATGCGGCGTCGCACGGGTCGTGGAAATCCCTGGGGGCGGCGTAGTGGTGAAGTATCCGTGCTCAACGGCGGTCGTGCTGGGATCATCATTCGCGTTGAAGAAGCCTCCGTTAAAGGCATGAAGCATTCCGTCGTTCGCACCGACGTAGACAACCGTCCGCCTGGCACGGTACCGCTGATAGAAGGCGACGTAGGAAGTGTCTCCGTAAATCACGTCGTACCGCTCCCGTGGCGTGCTGACTGCCACCGGCGTGGAGTCGACGATGTCGCCCAGCTTCCACACGCGTTTCGCGCTGCTGCCGTCGTCGGAGTTCTTGATCGTGAGCGACCGGTCCCGCAGCCCGCCGATCGCGCCAGCGCCGTCTTCGCCCCGTAGGAAGCGGATGACATTCGCCGCTTCGGTTTGGCCGGCCCCTGCCGCGCCGCCGGAGACGCACGTCAGGACGCTCGCGGTCGCGAGATAAGGACAGAGCCGGCTCTTGTTGGCGGTCGTGAACTCCATTACCTCTGCGCTTTGTACGAGCTTGTCGCCGCTGGTATCCGTCCAAGTCAGGATGCGCCGGCAAGTCACGCCGGCCTGCGACGAGCTGCAACTGTCGCCGGGGTCCGTGTAGGCGAGCCGGTTCCCGGCTTCCCAGATGG
>VBON01000095.1 GCA_005877525.1 Nitrospirota bacterium | reverse complement strand
GGTAGATCACGCCGGGACAGGGCGTCAAAGAGGAGAAACACGACTATGCCGGAGCAGACCGAAAAGCCGGAGAAGAAAGCACGAGAGGGAAAGGCTGTTGCGTTAAGCGTCAGGCTGACCCCGGTGGGGACCTCGGACCAGCCGGTGTCGGCGAATCACACGACGGTCAGCGTGGCGCAAGGGATCGCCTATCTGGATTTCGGCTTCATCGAGCCCGCCATGCTGGCTGGCCTTGCCCGCATCGCGCGGGAGGGCAAAGCGATGCCGGAGAAACTTGAGGGGAAGCTGGTGGTGCGGGTCGCGATGGGGCTTGATGTCCTCCAACGTTTGGATCAACAGCTGCAACAAGTCCTTGTGGGGCTTCGCGGCGCAAAGACAGCGAAGCAGTGAAGCACCTCGCTTGGGCGGTTTTGCTGGCTCTCTGGTGCGGCACGGTGGCTGCCGCCTCCGTCGAAGAGACGGGCCTAGGGCTTCCCCTGGTTTGTCACCTGGGCGAGACCTGCTGGGTCGCCAACTATGTCGATGTCGAGCCCACGGAGGCCGCCCGCGATTTCCGCTGCAAGGGCCGGACGTACAATGCCCACGATGGCACGGATTTCGCGATTCGCGACCGCGCGGTGATGGAGCAAGGCGTGACCGTCATTGCGGCGGCGCCCGGCACCGTCCTTCGCGTGCGGGATGGGGTGGAAGATCGCGCGCTCACTGATGAGGGGTCAAAACGTGCCATCGCTGGGCGGGAGTGCGGCAATGGTGTCGTACTCGAGCACGACGGCGGGTGGCAGACCCAGTATTGCCACCTGCGTCGTGGGAGTATTCGGGTCCGGGTCGGTGAGCGGGTCGAGCGTGGGAGGCCACTCGGATTGGTCGGCCTGTCGGGGCGGACCGAGTTTCCCCATGTGCATCTGACAGTGCGGCGCAACGGGCAGGTGATCGATCCCTTTACTGGTCGCCTCCAAAGTGCCGGCTGTGGAGGCGAGGAGAAGCCGCTCTGGCGTGCCGATGTGAATATTTCCTATGAATACGTGGCCCTCTACAATGCGGGGTTCTGGGACGGGCAGCCCGATGTGGAAGCGATTCGAAACGGCAGAGTGTCGAACAGGCCGCTGCCACCGACCGCGACGGCGTTGGTCCTCTGGGTGGATGTCTTCGGCATCCAGGCCGGCGATCTTGTCCGCTTTCGCATCATCGGTCCGGATGGGAAGGCGATTCTGGACAAGGAGGAACCCGTCGACCGGACGCAAGCTCGGCGGTTCATGTTTGCTGGCCAGCGCCGACGCGCCGATACGTGGTCTCCAGGAACGTATAGCGGCCAGATTACTCTCACGCGCGCGCTCGATGGTCATCTGGTGGAACGCAGCATCAGCCGAACCCTGACGATCCAGTAGAGCGCAGAGTGAAAACCAACGGCGCCGCGGGCAACGATCTGCTGGTTGGACAGGGCGGGGCCGTGGGTTGGCGGGCGATGACGGACGGCGAGGCATGGCTCTTGCCTGAATAAGGGAGAGACTATTTCTCGGCGGGGTCGGATGCCACTCGCAGTGTCGTGGGCTAACTCCACGTAATACAACAAGAAGGTGATGGTCTAAGCATGGGCTGGCAACCAGCCGGGGAGAAGACTACTTTCCGCTTACGTATATCTATTTGTGTAGCATTCGTATCTATTTGTGCAGTCCTGAACGGGGCTGTTCGTCCTTCCAGCGCGGAGGGAAAAAGGGGACAGGCTACTTTGTTTGGGGTACGCAGAGGCGCCTGCGTGGGATGCGAGGCATCACCTATGAGACAACTCGACGAGGGGAAAGGATTAAATAAAGTAGCCTGTCCCCTTTTTGTGTTGTGTCCCCTTTTTGTGTTGCCGGCCATCGTGACCAATTTCGACAACGGGGGGCAGACCCGCACGGTGTTTCAGAAAGTGGATCACTACGTGCAGGTGGGGACCGACCCGGATGGCAATGCGATTCTCGAGCCGGTTTTCGCGCCCTTCTTCGATGACAATGGCAACGACACACAGTCCGGCACACCCCAACTCGGCGGGCTCACGCCACCCCTGGGCGACGACAACAATCTGATCCACGCACAGGGCGGGAACGACGCCATCGCCAGCGGCGCGGGCAACGACCAGCTCTTCGGCGAGGGAACGTGGCGCGAGCGTGGTGATTGGACTAATTTGCTGATTCACACCATTCGGTTTGGTAGAGTGGCACGGCGCATGGAAAGGATGGCGGCATGATGAAAAAGGCGGTGGCATATTTTTTCTTGCTGGCACAATTGATCCCTGGCACTGTGTTCGCCGGGGACTACAAGATGGTGCTAGGCAAGGGGATCGAAGTTTGTGAGGCGTACTTGAAAAATCTCAATTCCTTCCCCAAGGCACCGCCTATGGTATGCGAGCGGCCGCTTAATCCAGAGTTGAAAGATTTCCAAAAGCCTGAATGGAAGGCTCTCGATGTAGGGGAAAACTTTGCGCTGTTAAAAGAAATCCTGCGGTATTCATATAAGGAAAAAGGGGGAGACTTTGAAGCCTATTACAATAAGGTTCTTCCTACGTTGAAGAATAACATTACGGATAGACAGATAAAGCTCAGCGTGACACAACTTGATGTCGATCTGGATGGCAAATTGGAAAATGTGCTTCGCCACGAGATCGATACATGCGACCCTGCCAACGAGTCTTTGTTTGCGACCCCTGGCGGACGAGAGTTCTTTGTGCTCAATGAAGAAAAGACCAAAATTGACGTTCAGAAAACAAAGAAAATTCATCTTGGTGGGCGGCTGGATATTTTTCTATATAAAGGGCAAATATCCATTGATGGTTGGGGAGGAAATCTCGGATTTAAGGATGGCGTGATTTATGTTTATACCATAGAGCCCTATGCGACTCCTCCATCCTGGCATACCGTACATCGCTGTGACTATAACTACGCACCTTCGAAATCACAGAGGAAATCATGATCACATCTTGGCATACCATCCAAAACGACACGACTTATACGGATCTTCGCTTCGCTAAGATCAGCAATTCTGAAGGAGTCAAGCCGGAGGCTTACCTCGATAGCAAAAATATTCCCAGCATTGGGATCGGGTTTAATTTAAGCCCCGGATCTGTTCGAGACCTGGTTTTTTTGGAAATGGGATTGAATGCAAACAGCGGGGATTTGTCTGCCGAGGCCCAAATCGCTGAGCAGCATTACATTGATCTACTTGTCAAAGAAATTGGAAGGACCTTCACTAAAGGCGAAAAAATCCAAGGGAAGGACTTGCGCAGTGCGTTAGACAAAGTCATGGATGATCGGGCTAAAGATCCAGTATTTGCGCAGGTCGCTCGTATTACGAATAGGCACGCCTTTGAAATGAGTCCCGATGAGATGAAGGTGGTGTTCGATCAGGTGGTGGCGACCAGGGAAACGGCTGTTGACGACTGGCTGCCAGGCATTCCTCAGTCCAACGAGCGTGTAGCGCTGGTCTCGCTGGCGTACAACAATTTAATCGGTGTCATACACGAAGGCGATCAAACCATCTATAAGAGTCCCAAACTGCGGCAGGACATCCTTGACGATAAGCGCGCAGAGGCATGGTTTGAGATTCGATTCAACTCGAACGCGGAGAGCAAGCGAACGGATGCAGGAAGTCGAGCCAGCGCGCTAGGACTTGCAAAACGCCGCATCGACGAGTCGGACCTCTTTGGGCTCTATAACGAGCAGGGGCCGGGCATTCCTGTGGACGAGGCGAAAGATGTGCTCAGGATGTACACCACGCACCGCAATGACATTCAGACCTATGAGAACCAATTTCACAGTCTCTTTCTTGTTAGCGGCGCCAATACCATTCAGTCTCAACTAACAGCGGCAAAAGGGCCGTTGCTGGCGCTGTTCGCCGCTGGGCAGACGATTGACGGCGATGTGCTCGTGGGGGCTGATGATGCGAAGAGCACAGACCTCCTCCTAGGGACGGCGAAAGCGGATCTGATTTTTGGTGAGAAGGGCAATGACATCTTGGTGGGAAACGATGGGAACGATATCCTCCGAGGCGGAGAAGGGGACGATGAACTGTTCGGCGGCCTAGGAAACGACGTTTTAAAGGGCGGGGTTGGTAAAGACACGTATTTCTACTCCTCTGGTGATGGGAGCGATGTAATCGTCGACACACCACTGATTCTCGATGGTGGTGGCCAGCCGGAGGGGGATGGCAAGGGGGCCATCGTCTACGATAGCCATTTACTCGAGGGCGGGATCAAGAGGACGGGAGAGTCAGAATACAAGAGCCTCGATGGCACGTTCACCTTTGTCTGGAATGGGCCTGGCAGCGATCTGGTCGTCAACAACACCCTCACCATCAAAGATTTCAGCAACGGCGACCTGGGCATCACGCTGGCGAACGCGCCAGAGATCGTCACGGATTTCGGTCCGGCGACGCGCACGGAGTTTCAGAAAGTGGATCACTTCGTGCAGGTGGGCACCGACCTGAACGGCAACCCCATCTTTGAGCCGGTCTTCGCGAACTTCTTCGATGACGCGAGCAACGACACCCGAACGACTTCAGACCCCGGCCGCCTCACCCCGCCTATCGGGGACGACAACAACGTGATCCACGCCGGGGATGGGAGCGACGCCATCGCCAGCGGCGCGGGCAACGACCAGCTCTTTGGCGATGCGGGCAGCGACACGATTTTCGCCGGCGCCGGGGATGATCGGCTCTCCGGCGGCACTGACGGCGATTTCCTCGACGGCGGGCCTGGCTCCGACATTCTGAGCGGTGACGAGGGGGACGATACGGTGTACGGCGGTGCGGGCAACGACTCGCTCGTGGGTGGCCCTGGCAACGACTTTATGAACGGCGACGATCCGAACGATCCGGTGGGCGTCACCGGCAACGACGTGCTCGATGGGGGCGATGGGAATGATGTCTTGCAGGGCGGCGCGGGCAACGACGTGCTCATGGGC
>VBON01000076.1 GCA_005877525.1 Nitrospirota bacterium | reverse complement strand
TTCCACTCGAAGCAGGAGTGAAAGATGGCGGTTCTTAAGATTGCTAAGCTAGGCACGCCGACTCTTCGGCAGGTGGCGCAGGTTGTGCCTCCGGACAAGATTGGGCAGCGTAGCTTTCAACAGTTTATCGACGATATGTTGGAGACAATGGAGGCGGCCGAGGGAATCGGCTTGGCCGCGCCGCAGGTGTTCCAGTCAGAGCAGGTCACTGTGATGGAGTGCAAGGGCGAGGAGGGATTTCCTCTGACGATTCTCATCAATCCGCAGATCGTCGGCTTTTCTCCCGTCAGCGCGGAGGGCTGGGAGGGTTGTCTGAGCATCGATGGATTGCGAGGAAGAGTGAAGCGGGCGGTCGGAGTCCGAGTGAAATTCTTGGATCGTGACGGCAAATCTCACGAGCTCGATGCGACAGGCCTGTATGCCGTCTGCATTCAGCACGAACTGGATCACCTGCAGGGACGGGTCTTTCTGGATCGCATGTCGGACATGTCCACGCTCACGCAGTTGGAGGAGTTCGAGAAGTACTGGCGAACCGAACACGCTGAGGTCATCTAGGCACAGCTGCTTCACCCTCATCCTCCCATCCACCCGTGAAATCCTTATTACGTGTCCTTCGCTATATCCGCCCGTACTGGCGATTGGCAGCGCTCACGTTTGCTGCGGCCGGGGCCGCGGCGGCGTTGGAGCTCCTGCCGCCGTGGCTGGTGAAACTGGTCATCGATGATGTCATCGGGCAAAACCAGATTTCTCTTCTGCCTTGGCTGATCGGTGGCCTCCTGCTCGCACAAGCCGGGAAGAACCTGGCCGCTTCGCTGCGCATACGTTTCAACAATACGCTGGAGCAGCAGGTCATCTACGATCTGCGCAGCGAGGTGTTCGCCGCGCTCCAGCGCCTCTCGATCAGCTACTTTGAAAACCGCTCTACGGGCGAGATCATGAGCCGCATCAACAATGACGTCGAGCACGTCGAGCGCATTTTTATCGACGGCCTCGAATCGTTGCTGATGTCATCCCTCACGCTCGTGGGAATCTCGATCATTCTATTTTCGCTCAACTGGAAGCTGGCTGCGCTGTCGCTGTTACCGATCCCCGTGCTGGTCTATTCGGCATCGTACTTTACGGGGAGGGTCCACGGATTTTACCGCGCCGTGCGAGAAGGGACGGCCGAACTGAATGCGTACTTGCAGGACGCTCTGTCGGGCATTCGGGAAATCATGGGGTTCAATCGCGAATCGTACGAGCAGGGGCGTTTCAATCAGCGCAGCAAGGCGTATTCCGAGAGCAACCTGCGAGTCATGAAACTCTGGTCCATGTACTCTCCGTCCATGATCTTCATCGGAAGCCTGGGGAGCGCGATCATTCTATGGTATGGCACCGGCGAGGTGATCAAGGGGAATTTGACGGTCGGTGAGCTTGTTGCCTTTCTGGGATACCTTGCTCTGTTTTACGTGCCGATCAACCAGATTCACTCGGTCAACCACATGCTGCAGCACGCACTGGCGGCCGGCGATCGGGTCTTCGAAATGTTGGATACGAAGCCGGAGGTTGTGGACCGGCCCCATCTTCCCAAGCCGTCGCAGAAGATTGCCGGCGACGTCGCGGCCAGGAAGGTGTGGTTCCACTACCGTCCGGACATTCCGGTGCTGAAGGGCATTGACTTCGAGGTGACGGCCGGCGAGCGGATCGCGCTGGTCGGGCCCTCCGGCGCGGGCAAAAGCACCCTGATCAAGTTGCTGATGCGTTTCTACGACGTGACGGAGGGCGCTATTCTTCTGGATGGGAAGGACATTAGAGAATTACCCCTTGCGTATGTGCGAGAGCAGATGGGGCTGGTGCAGCAAGAACCGTTTCTGTTCAACGGTACTGTCAAAGAAAACATCGCCTATGGGAATCTCACGGCGAGCCAGGCCGAAATCGAGGAGGTGGCGCGGATCGCCCGCGCGCATGAGTTCATTGCCGAATTGCCCGAGAAGTACGAAACCTGGATCGGCGAGCGCGGCGTGAAGCTTTCCGTCGGGCAGAAGCAGCGCATCTCAATCGCACGAGTTTTGCTAAAGGATCCTCCGATCATCATCTTCGACGAGGCCACGTCCAACATCGATACCGAAACCGAGATCAAGATCCGGGAGGCCTTGGAAGAGCTGACACGGGGACGAACGACCTTCATTATTGCGCACAGGCTCTCGACGTTGCGCCATGTGGATCGCATTTTCGTCCTCGATGGCGGCCGTCTGGTCGAAGAAGGCAGCCATCCGGAGTTGATCGCCCGCAGTGGCGTGTACCGTGCGCTCTACGACGCCCAGTTCCAGATCTAGAAAAAGATTTGGCTCCGTTTCAGAACAACTCTTTATAGTCCGTGCCGTAGGTCGAGCCGTCTTCATCGGCGTACCCAAGCGAGCCTCGATCTCGATGCTCCGCCTCATGCAGATTGATGACATAGTGTCCGCGGACATGACGCACGACGTCCTTAAAGGCAAGTCCTTGCTTGTCCCGAGCATGGGGGCCTCTTGCCAGGTCCCTCAGCACCTGAGGGGTGGCCCATTGGCTTTCCGAGAAGATATAGATATCGGCAATGGCGTGGGGGCCGAGCTTATCCCCTTTAGTCGTAGGCGGAACATACTGCACGAGTGTCTGATCTACACGCGCCCGTTTGAAACGCTGCAGGAGGTGGGCGATCTGGTCATCGGTCGTATCGGGAGGGACCAGGATAGCAGCAGCGTTGAATTCCGGCAGGGCGGCGGCGGCGCGGGAGGTGACGTGAGGGACATTGGGTGTTCCAGTCGTCATGCCCGGCGTTCGCTCCGTGACGCCGGTTTTCGGATCGATCGGCTGGTCCTTCGGGTTGGGAATGACGATCCACAGAATCAGCCATAGAAGGAGAATGCCTCCGAGCACGGCCTTGATTGGATGGCCGCCGGTCGGTTGGTCGGGCGCCGGGCCGCCTGGGGTGCGATAGCCCGCCGTCATGGCCCAGTGCCTTTTCGTTCTGCCGCTTTCGCCTGCTCCCACAGCACCTCTTGTTCCTTCGAGCTCATGTCCGAGAGCCGATGCCCTTGCTGCTTGGCGGCGGCTTCCATGCTGGTGAATCGCTCTGTGAACCGGTTCGCAGTTCTACGAAGTGCTTCCTCAGGATTCAGTTTGAGGTGGCGGGCGAGGTTGACGACCGCGAACAACAAATCGCCGATTTCGTCCTCCAGCCGGCGCAGGGAACGATCGTGAGGCACCTGGAGGAACTCCGCCCGCGCCGCGCCTACTTCCTGCAACTCCTCCTGGATCTTCTCAAGGATTTGCCGATAACCCGTCTTGCCTTCGGGCCAATCGAAGCCGACGCGGGCGGCTTTCAATTGTAATTGATAGGCCCGAAGCAGCGCAGGCAGGGCCTTCGGCACACCATCGATCGCCGATCCCTCTTCCCCGTCCTCTGACTGCTGGGCTTTCTCCTGCTGTTTGATCTCTTCCCAGCGATGGAGGACCTCAGCGGCGGTGATTGTATCTGAAGGGGACTCCGAGAACACATGCGGATGCCGTCGGATCAGCTTCTCGGCCAGCGTTTGCAAAACGTCTTCAATAGTAAAGGTCTGGCGTTCGCGGCCGATCTCGGCATGGAAAAGAATCTGAAGAAGAACGTCCCCTAGTTCTTCCTTTAGCTTGCGGTCGTCTTGGGCGTCGATGGTCTCGAGTACCTCATAAGCCTCCTCGATGAGGTACGACTTTAGCGACTCGCGGGTTTGCTTGCGGTCCCAAGGGCACCCGCCATCCCCGCGCAAGCGCGCCATGATGGCGACGACTTCATCAAACCGATTCGACATGCGCCTCCCAGTGTGATTGCTCTGCGCTTCAGATGTCCCTCATTATAGGAGAAGAAAAAGGATTGTGAAACCGATTACCCTGGGGAAAAGGGTCGGTCTTGGCCGACCAAGGGTGGGCGGGTGTAATGGACACGCCGTGCCGAGCCCCTGTTGCATGGGTTGAGTCCCTCAACCGGGTGTGGTAACTTCAAAGACACGTCAACGGAGTCGTTATGGCGGAGGAAGAAAAAGGGTTCGTCATTAGAGACCGGCGGGGGCGAGGCGCCGAAGGGCAAGAGGCCCCGGCTTCAGAGCAAGCGGCAACGGCTCAATCCCAGGAAACCCAGGCCGGCCAGGAGGCTGAGCCGCGGTTGCCTCCGAGTTTCCTGTCCTTCGTCTACTCCCTGGGAACGTCAGCGCTGATGCTGCTCGGAGAAAGCCCCGGCCAGGAAGGAGTCAGTGTTCCTCAAAGTCTTAGCCATGCCCAGGAGATCATCGACGTCCTGACCATTTTGGAAACCAAGACGAAGGGCAATTTGACGCAAGAAGAGGAAACACTGCTCCAGGAAATGTTGTATACGCTTCGAATCAAGTACGTTGACAAAGCCAGCTCCTCGAAGTCTTAAGAAGTCCTGGTTTCCCTCCCTTCAACTGGTATTCCATTCATTGACCTGACAGAGGGGCAAGTTTAGAATGGCCTTTGTGGAACAAGGTCCTGTGCGTCCAGGACATCATAAGGCGGACGGCGATCGTCCGGCCCATTACCTGCGCCCGATTCTTCTCGTCCTCGCGTTCCTCCTTCCGATGGTCTATCTGACCGTCTACTACAACGATAAGACTCAATTTTCCGACAAGACTCACGCCACGCGGTTTGTGCCCAGCAATATCCTGGTCTTGGCGCTTCTCAACGTCGATATCATTCTTCTGGTCCTGTTGATCCTGTTGCTGTCGCGCAGACTCGTCAAGGCATTTTTCGAGCGCCGGCAGCGGCTGTTAGGATCCGGCTTCCGGACCAAGTTGATCGCGGCCTTCGTCGGTTTTACCTTGATTCCTTCGCTCCTATTGGTGGGCTTCGCGGGCAGTCTGCTTTCGCAGAGTATTGACCACTGGTTCGGGCAAGAGGTCGAACACGCCTTGAAGGACTCCCAGGACGTGGTGCAGGCGCACTGGCGCGGCTACGAAACCGTCGCGCTGAACGCCGCGCGGGCCATCAGTCGCGAGATTTACGCCGACGGCCTGCTGGACGCCGTCCATCAGGAAACCCTCATGGTCGCGATGCAGCGCAAACGCTTGGAATATGGAGTCGGCGGGGTGGAAGTTTATTCCGCGACGAAAGATCTCCTTACCCGCGCGGTGGATTCGAGGATTCCGCTGCACATCCTCGATAACCCTGACAACCGTGTGGTTGATAAGGCTTTGTCTAATGGCGAATACAATGAAAGTCATACCACAGACAGCGGAGACCTGATCCGGGCGGCCGTCACCATTCCCTCGGTCAAGGGCGCCAGGGAGGTGGACGGCGTGGTGATCGTTGATACCTACCTGCCGGAATCATTGGTCACCAAGATGAAACGGGTCGTTCAGTCCTACAAGGACTACAAGGAGGCAAAGGCATACAAGAATCCGGTGAAGGCGCAATATATTGCGTTGGTCCTGGGGATCGGTCTGGTCATTATCCTCTCCGGGACCTGGTTCGGCTTTCAGATCGCCAAAGGCATCACCGTGCCCATCCAAAAATTGGCGGAAGGCA
>VBON01000075.1 GCA_005877525.1 Nitrospirota bacterium | reverse complement strand
GGAGTTCGTCCGGATTCCCCTGAAGCCGCGGCAGGGTGCTGAACTTCGTTTGGATTTTTACCTCATCCAAGACACAGGCCCGCCGCGCCATCTTGATCGCCTCTTCGATGATGTGGTTCACATCTATATCGCACAACGCCTGGGCGGAATTCTTGTGGGCATAGACATTCAGGTCTTTGACGATCGTGGCAATCCGGCGGCTCATCTCGATGATGTCGTGCAGGTACTCCTTGACGATCTCCGGGCGGGTTTCCTTCTCCAAGCGTTGCGAAAGGCCGGTAATGCCGTAGAGCGGGTTGTTAATTTCATGGGCAATGCCGGACGCCAGGGTGCCGATGGACGCCAGTTTTTCCGCCTGGATAAGCTGGTCACGGAGATCACGTTCATGCTGCGCGAGCTTCCAGACAAGCATGGCCGAAGTCCCTCCCAGGATCTCGGCGCTCGCGGGCTTGTGCTTGGCGATCAAGGGAGCCACTAACGGATCGCCGCTGACATCCACGATCAGATCGGCGCCTCCTTCAGAGATCAGGAACAGCGCATCGTGTGACGTTGGAATCCCAAGATTCTGCGCAAGAGCCAGGCCGGGGGCTTGGGGATTAATGTCCGCCATCCCCACAACCTGGACCCCTTGACCGCACGCAAACAGCTCCAGCAGGGCTTTCCCGCCCTTGCCTCCTCCGATGATCAGGACCCGAATCGTCCCCGGCAATGCCTCCACGGGCACCTCACCTCTAATGTTGGTCCGACAAGGCCAACCGGTGAGCCATTGCCGCCTTAACGGCCGCCAGAAGCTTCTCCTCATCCATCGGCTTGACAAGATAGTCGAAAACCCCCTTGCTCATGAGTTCCGTCGCCATCTTGGTATCCGGGAAACCCGTCAGCACTAAAATCGGGACCGAGGGGTACTGCTGCCGGAAAAAAGAGATCGCTTCAATCCCATTGATCTTCGGCATCCGTATATCACAGATAATCACATCGACCATCAATGGATTATCATCCGAGCCGATTTTTTCGATCCCTTTACCGCCGTGCTCAGCTTCCACGACCTCATAACCGGCTTCGGTCAGGGTCGCGCGAAGAACTTTTCTGACGACCTCCTCATCGTCCACGATCAATACTCGCCCCATTCCTGAACTGTCCTTAGTATGCAATCCCCAGGTCATAGCGTCCTCCTTTTTGGGCCGTTTCCAGTTCTGGCCGTTTCGAGCGGCCTATAAATTATGCTCTCCGATGTGGAAAAAGCAAATTTGAAGCCGCGCAAAACCTGGGCGGAGAACATTGAAATAACTAGCAGTCGCCGAATTCGAGTCTCTCAGTTCGGCTGGGACGACCGGTGGGAATACACCACCAGCTCATTAGATGCACCTGATTTCTTTGTTCCTCAGCCCCGCCGTCATGGCTGCA
This sequence comes from Nitrospirota bacterium, assembly GCA_005877525.1. Classification (GTDB taxonomy): domain Bacteria; phylum Nitrospirota; class Nitrospiria; order Nitrospirales; family NS-4; genus NS-11. Next base: position 5,688 of record VBON01000075.1, on the reverse strand, counting down.
TCGCGAAGAGCCTGATAGTGGAAACGAACAGATTAGCCACGTCTACTGTGCGAGAAGATTCGTAACCGCGACGTTTTATTCGATGCGGCTCCGGTCAATTCTCGGGAATGGACCAAAAGAGCCCTTCGACAGGCTCAGGTTGAATGGATTTAAGGAGGATGCGGAGTGGGAAATGTCTCGGGATAAAGAAAGGGCCGGACGATCTTTCGACCGCACCGGCCCTTCGACTTCCCAAACTACCTAGGAAAGTGCTACTTCTGCGCGCGCCACCGGCGCCAGCCCGCCAGCCCCGCCAGGCCGGAGCCTAACAGCAGGAGGGTGGTCGGCTCAGGAACGCCAGGCGGTGGCGGATTTGCTGCCGGTGTGGCTACCGAGCCGACCGTACTGACCGCTGTGCCATCGGTAGCATCTGTCGCATTCTGCGTCGCAGCACTCGCAAAATTATGCAGAACCAATTGATTTCCAAGGGTTGACGTGGCCGAGAAAAGACCGGCTACCGTCCCTGGCGCAGGAGGCGCCACCCCTCCTGTCCAGAACCAGGTCAGATTGGGCAGGGACGCAGAATCGGTAGGAACCGTGTTGCTTGGCGTTGAGCCCACGTTACCGGCAAGGGACTGAAAGGACCAGCCAGCTGGCTGCGTGTTCGAACCGGCAACAAACCCACCAAAGTCATAGATGGTGAAAAAGCTGGCGTAAGTGCTCCCCAGAACACCCACACCAGTATTTACCGAGATTCCTGGAATTGCACCTGTATTCACCCGCTCTGCACTGCTGAGCGTCACAGAATATGTAAAGACGAAGGAACCACTTCCTGTCACGGTGGAAAGCGAGGGAGTGAGATCCGCCCGAACCTCAGATGAGAATGCTACGGCTCCCATGAGCAGCATAATTGTGATGGCTTTAACGCTTGTGAACTTTCCCAAGATTCCCATTGTTATTCTCCAAGGACTGTTTAAGAGAAACTAAAACACCAAGCAGGATTAATGCCATGATCCTAAGATGTTTAATTTATTGAAATTATCTACAGAGCCTATAGCCGAGTCGTCCAAATTTCGGACACAGAGAAAACAGATAACCAAAGGGTTGCTGGATCTGAAAAACGCCCAAATCATTGTCATTTCAATGAAATAACACATCCTGAGATAAATTGTATTAATCTTTAGTTGACTGACCTAGTGTAAGTACTGTGAAAACTTCTTTCACTCCTTCCGCGGGGATCCCACCAGGAAGAGTTACACCTGAGCGTTGAGGGGCCTAAGATGTTTCCCTCCGCTTGAAAGCCCTGAGGCTGTGCTGCTTCTTCAACCTTGGAATAAAGAAAGGGCCGGGCGATCTTTCGACCGCGCCGGCCCTGTGACTCTCAACTACCTAGGAGGCTCTACTACGCCTTCTTTGTCCGCCATTGCCGCCAGCCCGCCAGTCCCGCCAAGCCTGAGCCTAACAGCAGGAGGGTGGCCGGTTCAGGAACGCCGGGCGGCACATTTGCTGGCCCCGGTGCGAGGGCTGTGCCGATCGATCCGAGTGCCGTGTTATTTGTAACAGGATCTAATGGAGTATTCTTTGTCGCACCGCTCGTATAGCTATGCAGAACCGTGGGACCTATAAATGTGGATCCTGCCGAGAAGCCTGTAATGTCGGTGCCTGGTGTATTGGGTGTCGCACCTGTAAAGTACCAGGTAAGATTGGCAACAGTCGCCGAATCCCCGGGGACCGTAGTGCTCGGTGTCGAGCCCACATTCAGGCTCTGGAACGTCCATCCAGGTGCGTCCGTGTGCGCTCCGGTAAACCCGGCGAAATCGTAGATCGTGAAAAAGCTCGCGAATGTGCTGCCAAGCACACCCACCCCCGTATTTACCGAGGCTCCGGGAACGGCGCCTGTGTTAACCTTTTGGTCAGCGGCCAGGCCCGCAGTATAATTGAATGTGAAGACCCCGAGAACCGGACCCGTAGGGGCTCCCCCTACAAGAAACGGTGTAATCGCAGCGCGCACATCACTGGAGAATGACACTACACAAACCACTACAAGACCTAACACCAACGCTTTGAGAATTCCTGTGATCTTCATGACCCCTCCGTATTGAGTATCGTTGCCGTCGAACTTGACCTTATAGAATGCATGTTTTATGCCTGATGATAACATATTGAAAAAGTTTGTAAATTATTCATGATAAAACTTAAATATCATAAACTGTCTAAATTGCCGACACCTACTTTCTCGTAAGGCAACACATTAGCAAAATTAAAAAATCATAATTTTGTCAAGTAGATCACCATCTTTGGCTTTCCTCTTCTGCCAACTTCGAGCTGTATCGCGTCGGTATGAGTGTAAAATAAAATTTCATAGTCTATTAACCTAGGTACAATCATACATAGAATTTGATTCTGTTCTCCTCGGCGCAGCTTCCGAATTGTCAGCCTCTACGATTGCTAGTTCACCGAGCGACATTTATACTGCCGGTCTGGACGTCCTATAGTGAGCGCCGTGAGACCGTGTTTATCGATCAAGTCAAAATCTTCGTAAAGGCCGGGGACGGCGGAAATGGCGTGTGCAGCTTCCGAAGGGAGAAGTATGTCCCCCGAGGCGGCCCTGACGGCGGCGATGGCGGCAACGGCGGGGACATCCTGCTGAAGGCCTCGACGCGCCTTTCCACCCTGCTCGACCTTCAGTTTCAACAACACTATGTCGCGAAGAACGGCGGGCACGGCGAAGGCGGCAACCGCCACGGCCGCACGGCTCCTCCGGTCGTCATCAAGGTGCCGGTGGGTACGATCGCCAGCAACTACGACACCGGCGTGACCCTCTGCGACCTGACAGAAGATGGCCAGGAAGCAATCGTCGCGCACGCGGGACACGGAGGACGGGGCAACTCCCGATTCTCATCCTCCACCAATCGCGTGCCGATGCAGCACGAAGATGGCGAGCCCGGAGAGGAGCTCTGGCTGCTGCTGGAGTTAAAGCTCCTGGCGGATGTCGGGCTGGTTGGATTTCCGAACGCCGGCAAGTCCACATTAATCAGCGCGATCTCGGCCGCTCATCCTAAGATCGCCGATTACCCCTTTACGACGCTGACACCGCATCTCGGCGTCGTCCGCTACGGTGGAGGAAAAGGTGGCCGTCTGGGCGATGCGGAGGGCCAGAGCTATGTTGTCGCCGACATCCCCGGCCTTATTGAGGGCGCGCACGAAGGCAAAGGCCTGGGGTTTCAGTTTTTGCGCCATCTGGAGCGAACATCCTATCTGCTCTATCTGATCGACATTGCCGAGAGCACGCCGGAGAACCCTGTCCAAAGCCTGAAGACGCTCCAATCGGAACTAAAGTTGTATAATCCGGAGCTTGCCGAGAAACCCTTTGCTGTGGCGGGCAGCAAACTGGACGCCGCCGGAGACGGTGCGCTCTTGAATGAGCTGCAAGCGTATTGCCGGAAGCAGAAAATGAAGTTCTTTGCCATCTCGGCAGCGACAAGAGACGGCCTGAAGCCGTTGGTCCAATACCTTGGCAAGCAGGTGGCGGTGATCAAAAACGCCCGACTGAAAGAGGAAGCGCACGCCAAGATGGGGGGCGAACCCTGATGCGCCACCGGATACTGAAAGAAGCCCGCCGGGTTGTCGTCAAGGTGGGCAGCCGCCTCGTCGCGTCCAAGGGGATTGGCCTGCAGACCGACTGGATCGAGCGGCTTGCGGCGCAATTGGCGGCTCTTAAAGGCAACGGGAGGGAGATCGTCATGGTCTCCTCGGGCGCTATCGTCTGTGGGATCGAGAAGCTAGGGCTCCGCGAGTATCCCAAGAGCCTGCCGATGAAGCAGGCGGCCGCGGCCGTCGGGCAGAGCCGGCTCATGTGGGCCTATGAAAAGGCCTTTGAGAAAGAGGCCCTCAAGGTCGCCCAGATCCTGTTGACCCTCGAGGATTTGACGAATCGGTCCAGATTCTTGAACTCACGCCATACCTTAACGGCTCTCTTAGACTTCGGCGTCGTACCGATCATAAATGAGAATGATACGGTCGCAGTTGAAGAGATCCGGTTCGGAGACAACGACAGCCTGGCCGGCATGGTTGCCCACCTGGTAGACGCGGATCTGCTCGTCATCCTTTCTGACGTGGCGGGATTGTATACCGATGATCCGCGCGTGAATCCCAAGGCGACATTGATCTCACTGATTCCCGAGGTGACTGCCGACGTGCAGCGGCTCGCCGGAGGGACGGCGATGGCGGCTAAGAAGGCCGCCAGCTACGGCGTCGCGACGGTGATCCTGGGTGGAGAGCGTATCGAGCAGCTCTCGGCTCTCTTCGAGGGGGAGGACGTCGGGACGTTGTTCCTCCCGCAAGAGCAGCAACTCACGAGCCGCAAACACTGGATCGCGCATACGCTCAAGGCGAAGGGCCAGTTAGTGCTTGATGACGGCGCGGTGGAGGCACTCATGCGAAGGGGCAAGAGCCTGCTGCCGTCCGGAATCACCGCCGTCCGAGGCGACTTCGAGGCCGGCGACAGTGTCGCCTGCGTGGACCATGCAAGCCGCGAGATCGCCAAGGGGTTGGTCAACTACTCGTCGCAGGCCATCGCGAAGATCATGGGTCGAAAGAGCGCCGACATCCAGAAGACTCTGGGCTACAAGGATTACGATGAAGTCATCCATCGTGATAATCTGGTGATCGAATAGACAGTACGTCCGTTCTGAGCGGAGCGAAAAATCTAGCAGCCGAATTGAGACCCTTCGCTGGGCTAAGGGTGACAAGGGAAAAACAAGCAAAAACATTATGACTCTCGCTGATTACGTCATCGCGAAGGCCACGCAGGCAAAGGCTGCAGCTCCACAGCTGGCGCTGCTGCCAACCGATGTGAAGAATACGGCCCTGCTGGCCATGGCAGATGCTCTTGAGAGCCATAAGGCGGACCTGCTTAAGGCGAACCAGCTTGATCTTCGCGCGGCCGTGGGGCTCAGCCCAGCGGCAATCGATCGGCTGACACTCACTCCCAAACGCATCACGGAAATGGCCACCGGCCTGCGGGAGGTGGCTGCGCTACCCGATCCCGTCGGCCAGGTCTTCGGGATGGCCCGGCGCCCGAATGGCATGCAGGTCGGCAGGATGCGCGTTCCCATCGGGGTAATCGGCATCATCTATGAATCCCGCCCCAATGTGACGGCGGACGCGGCATCGCTATGTCTCAAGTCCGGCAACGCCGTGGTATTGCGCGGCGGGTCCGAGGCAATCCAATCCAATGCCGCCATCGTCAAGGTAATCTCTGAAGCCGGAGGAAAGGCCGGCATCCCGGAAGGAGCGATCACGTTTATCGAGAACCCTGATCGTCAGATCTCGGTCCTGCTGCTGAAGCAGGACAAATACATCGACCTCATCATTCCCAGGGGCGGCGAAGGCCTCATGGAGTTCGTGACGAAGGAATCCCGCATTCCGGTGATCAAGCACGACAAGGGGGTCTGCCATACGTATGTGGACGCGAGCGCCGATCTAGAAATGGCCGAGTCGATTTGCTTCAATGCCAAGGTCCAGCGACCAGGCACCTGTAACGCAATGGAAACCCTCCTGGTCCATGAGGGAATCGCTCATAAATTTCTGCCGCCTTTGATCGCTCGTTATCAGGAAGCCGGCGTCGACGTGCGCGGGTGTCCGAGAACGGCAATTCTCGCGCCGAGTGTGACACCGGCCAAAGAGTCCGACTGGGGAACGGAGTTC
>VBON01000074.1:6525-7603 GCA_005877525.1 Nitrospirota bacterium | reverse complement strand
CCGAGCGGGGCAGAGGTCAAGGCAAATAGACCACGTTCGCGCGCCTGCTGAAAGAACAGACGACGAGGTTTAACAGCAAAGAAGTCTATTCCATCCACCGCCACATCTGCGCCCTGGAAAAAGGCATCACAATTCTGTGCCGTCAGGCCGCCCGAAAATAAGGTCAACTCCACATCGGGATTGATCCTGCGCGCCACTGCCGCCATGACCTCCACCTTCGATTTCCCCAGGCTGGACATGTCGGCGCCATACTGGCGATTCATGTTGGGAAGCTCGAACTGGTCGGGATCAGCGAGGTGGAAACGGCCAATGCCCAGGCGTAACAAGGTGACGAGATGAGAGCCACCGACACCTCCTAGGCCGGCAATTGCAACGCAGGCATGACGCAAACATTGTTGCTCGTGGGGTTGGATCAGGCCGCGGTTACGGGAAAATGCGCTGTCATAGTTCCATGTCAAGAGCGCGGACTCCTCATCAACCAAACCGTATTTCAAATAAAGAGAGTGAACTTTGGGAAGATTTGAAAAGGAGACGTAAGGATACCAGTGGTGATACGGATGGTACGAAAAGTTAAGATTCAATCTGGTGCTGAAACCGCGTGGCGACGATGCCGGCGAGGTTTCGAAAGACCTTCGCCGCGAGACGCGGGACCGTGAGCGCAAGGTCATGGAGAGCTTCGGTACTGAGCCCCAACAGGCCTGATTCCTCCATTGCGATCACCGATCTTTTGTGGACCCCCGCTGCAACAAAGGGGGTCTCTCCCACAACATCCCCACAGAGATACACCGCGGAGACATCCGCTTCCATGCGATTGGAGGGAGCCAACTCAATCAAGCTCCCCTGGAGGATCACAAACATTTCCCCGCTGAGGTCTCCGGCCTGAAATACGATTTGACCGGGATGGCACCTCACAGGCCGACCGAGAGAAAACAACAGCTCAGTTTCCTCTTTCGCTAGGCCTCGAAAGATGTCGGCCATGGTGCGATCCAAATCTGATACGGTCAGCGAGCCCTGGACAGGTTTAGCAAAATCGTACGGCGTTGGCAGTATTACTGGCAGCAAGACTTCGCGATGGGTT
>VBON01000074.1:0-6503 GCA_005877525.1 Nitrospirota bacterium | reverse complement strand
AGTAAAATAGTTTCGTAATATGTGGTTTCAACAATGCGAGCCAGATTGCGGAAGAGTTTGTACGCCAGCTGGGGCTCCGCTTTGAGGATCCTATCCAACGCCTTGGCGTTCAGGATGAGCAGGGTAGAATTCTCCATGGCGACAACGGTCGAGCAGCGACGTCCGTTAGTGAGGAACGCCATCTCACCGAAGATGTCGCCGGGGACGAGAATCCTGACGACCATTTCGTCCTGATCGTGGGGGGATATTTCTCCCAGAACCTGGAAGCTCCCTTCCAGGATCAAAAAGATCTCTCGGCCTTGCTCACCGGTGCAAAGAATAGGATCCCCGGCATGGCAGGAAGCGACCTGGCCCGTGGACACCATGTGCTTAGTCTCTCCTTCCGTCAATCCAGCCAGAACTTCCGGACGTTCGATGTCAGCCGTGGGGCCGATCAGGTTCGCGCCCAGAAGCCCCCAAAAAGCCTCCACGTCCACGGTGGGGGACATAAAGGTGTGCCCCGCGGCGGGAAAATTCCTCAACAAAAGATCGCGCCACACCGTGATCTGCGGATAACGCTGCATGATCGGCAGAAGCGGCGAGTTGACGCGTTCGAAGTATTCAAGATCGCCGAACACCATGACCATCGGAATGACGTAGGTATATTTCGGATGCTTGAAGCCGGGCTTGTAGATTCTAAAGCCCAAGCGTGAATACAAGGGCAGTAACTTGGGATGACAGTCCAGGAAACAGAACCGCTGCTCATGCTTCTGCATGAACTCAGCCAGGGCACAACACAATTGCATCATCACGACGCTCCCACGCGCGGCCTGGTGCACGGCGAATCTCGAAGCCATGGTTAACTGAATGGGATAAGCGGGGGCGAATTTCTCCAGCTCAAAGCGGTCTTCGCATTCCCACGGACCATCTCGTCGAAGATTGAGTCGTACGCACCCGAGAATCTTTCCATCTTGTCTGACGTAAAACTGGACTGCGTAGTCATCCAGCTCATCTCGAAACCGGCGTTCTGCATTGGCTTCGGTATGACGGCGCTCTCCTTTCATCTCCTCGATATAGACCTCGTAGCGGAGACGATAGATCTCTTCTTTTTCCGCCTCGGTGGTCGCAATGATAACCTTCGAAGCGGCCGCAGTGTTCATTTCTGAATTAGGAGTCTGCCAATCAGGCATATAGGCGTACTCATTAGTGATCTATCACCTTATCGACAGAAACCACCATAGAGTGAGCAGGGGTCAGGTTGTGTATGCGGGCATACAAATCAGCGGCGGATTGCGGAGAGCTAAGTCTAAGAAAACCATTGAGCTACCTTCGGAAAAGTGCCTTCGCCGGTTACAACGCTGCAATGATTGCAATTACAAAAAAATACATTGCAATGAGGATGCCAGATGTGGCTGCCAGCTCGAAAAGAAATGGCGTTGAAATTTATGAAGTTGAGCAGGAGCAAGGAGCCGCCATGCCGAGGAAGGAATTTAGTCTTTGACCAAGCTACTCGGCCAAGACGCCGATCCGGCGGTACTTGTCATAGCGTCGCTTTAAGAGGTCTTCGGTGGACAGCTCCAAAAGCTCGCTCAAGTGGGCCTCGATCGCCTTCTTGACCGTATCGCAGCTCAGCATCGGGTCCCGGTGAGCGCCACCGAGTGGCTCGGGAATCACTTGGTCGGTAATACCGAGTTTCTGAAGATCGTCGGCGGTCATATTGAGGGCCTCGGCGGCGTCTGTAGCCTTGCTCTGGTCGTTCCACAGGATGGCGGCGCAGCCCTCCGGTGAGATGACGGAATAGACAGCGTGTTGTAGCATCAGCAGACGATCCGCGACCCCGATCGCCAAGGCCCCGCCACTCCCTCCTTCGCCGATCACCACGGTGACAATCGGGACCTGCAGCGATGCCATCACGAGAAGATTGCGGCCGATCGCTTCGGCTTGACCCCGCTCTTCCGCGCCGATTCCGGGGTAGGCCCCGGGGGTGTCAATAAAGGTCAACACCGGTCTGCCGAACTTCTCGGCCAACCGCATCAGGCGCAGCGCCTTCCGGTACCCTTCAGGATTCGGCATGCCGAAGTTTCGATACATGCGTTCCTTCAGCGTTTTGCCCTTCTGGTGGCCTATCACGACGATCGGGCGGCCATTGAAGCGGGCAAGGCCGCCGACGATCGCATGATCGTCGGCGAAGGCCCGATCTCCGTGCAGTTCGATAAAGCTATCGCACAGGCGGCCGATGTAGTCCAGAGTTGAGGGCCGTTGGAGGTGGCGGGCGACCTGTGTCCGCTGCCAGGCCGACAGGCCCGCATAGATCTCGGCCTGCAGCTGATGGAGTCGCGCCCGGAGCTTGTTGAGATCTTCCTGACGCCCGCCGCGCGCGTGAGAGGAGGCGGCAAGCTTTTCAAGCTTATCCTCGAGCTCGGCGATCGGCTTTTCAAAGTCGAGATATTCGCGCACGAGACTCCTATTGCAGTGACACGGCGCCTTTGCCGACCAACGCTTCGACGTCCCCGACCAGCCGGTCGTTGGGTAGGACACGCAGGTCGGGACCCACCGCGATCACCGATTCGGAATGGTTTGAAATCGTGAGCGCAAGATAGACCGGGCAGGCTCCTGGATGCCGATGCAGGACCTCGCGTAGCTTCAGGAGGGCCTGCGAGGACGCCTCATCCGAAGAAACTTGAATGGTCACCCGGGAGTAGCCGCTGACCATCAGGTCCGCCAAGGAAAAGATTTTGGTCGCTTTGATCCGGATGGCCTTTTCGCCCCGATCCAAGGTGCCGGTGATCTGCACGGTCGATTCCGGGGCGATCAGGGCGGACGCGGTGTGATAAAGGTCAGGAAAGACGATCACCTCCACGCTTCCATGGAGATCCTCTAAGATGAGGTACGCCATCCGATCGCCTTTCTTCGTCATCGTTTGCTTAATCGACCCGATGATTCCGCACAGCTGGACTTCTTTGGCGTCCGCAATCTCATTCAGCGAGTCGGTTCGGCAATTCGAGAACCGGCCGGTCGCTTCCGCATAGCGCGCGAGGGGATGGCTTGTGATGTAAAATCCGATCAGTTCCTTCTCATGCGCGAGGAGTTGCTCCTCCCTCCATTCAGGCACATTGGGAAGGCTTTCATCAACGGGGAGGGTGCCGTGCTTCGTACTCGCGCCGTCACATTCGAGGGACGCGAAGATGCTGGTCTGGCCTTGCAAGGCGGCGCGCTGCGCAGCCATGGCTTGATCCACCGTCCGATCTAGAACCGTCGCGAGCTGCGCCCGCCGAGCGCCGGTCGAGTCGAACGCGCCGGCCTTGATAAGGCATTCCACGGCGCGCTTGCTGAACTTTCGCATATCCACCCGATGGCAGAAATCAAAGAATGAAACAAAGGGCCCGTCGGCACCCCGCGCCGCCAGGATCGTTGCAATCGGGCCTTCGCCAACATTTTTGATCGCCGCCAAGCCGAACCGAATCCCCTCGGCAGCGACTGAAAAGTCCTTCTCGCTCTCGTTTACGTCCGGAGGCAACACCCGGATCCCAAGCTCCCGGCATTCATTAATATACCGGACCACCTTATCGGTGTTCCCCATCTCGCTCGTTAGCAAAGCGGCCATGAATTCGTGGGGATAGTGCGCCTTGAGGTAGGCCGTCTGATAGGTCACCATGGCATACGCGGCCGCGTGCGATTTGTTAAAGCCGTACCCTGCGAACTTTTGGATCAGGTCAAATAATTTCGCGGCCTTCTTATCGGAGATGTGCCGCGCTTTCGCCCCTTCGAGGAATTTGGCCCGCAGCTTGTCCATTTCCTCCGGTTTTTTCTTGCCCATCGCTCGCCGGAGAATATCCGCCTGGCCAAGGGAAAAGCCCGCCACGCTATTGGCAATCGCCATCACCTGTTCCTGATAGACAATGACACCGTATGTCTCGGTCAGCAGCTCTTCAAGGGCCGGTACTTCGTACGTGATGGGAATTTTCCCCTGCTTACGTTTGATGAAGTCCGAAATAAGATCCATCGGGCCAGGTCGGTAAAGGGCGATGATGGCAATAATCTCTTCGAACCGATCTGGCCGAAGTCCGGTGAGGAGATCGCGCATGCCGGGACTTTCCAGCTGGAACACCCCGGCGGTCTTGCCGCAGGACAGCAGCCCAAAGGTCTGCGCATCGTCGAGCGGAATGGCGCTCACCGAAAACGAATCGGTCAAACCGCTGCATGCGTTAATCAGGCGCTCGGCATGCGCGATCATGGTCAAGGTCTTGAGGCCAAGGAAATCAAACTTCACTAAGCCCACTTTCTCCACGTCCCCCATAGGGAACTGCGTCACAACCTCGTCCGTGTCTTTTGCGCCTTTAAATAACGGCACATGGTGAGTCAAGGGATCGTGGGAAATCACGACGCCCGCCGCATGGGTTGAGGCATGGCGCGGTGAGTTCTCGAGCGCCCGGGCCGTCTCGAAGACCGTACGCACCTTCGGGTCGGTTTGCACAAGGTCCTTCAGGCGGGGTTCCGCTTCCAGGGCTTCGTCCAAGGTGATATTCAATTGATCGGGGACGAGCTTTGCGATACGGTCCACCTCGGCGTATGGCATTTCCAACACCCGTCCGACATCGCGAATGGCCGCCTTCGCCTTCATCGTACCGAAGGTAATGATCTGGCAGACATAGTCCTTGCCGTACTTCTCCACGACGTAATTGATCACTTCCTGACGGCGGTCCATGCAGAAGTCCATATCGATGTCTGGCAGCGAGATGCGTTCAGGATTCAGGAAGCGCTCGAATAAGAGGCCATAGACCAAGGGGTCGAGGTCGGTGATACGCAGCGCATACGCGACGAGGCTGCCGGCGGCGGATCCGCGTCCGGGACCGACCGGGATGCCGCGGCCTCGGGCGAAGTTAATGATATCCCAGACAATCAAAAAGTAGCCGGCAAAGCCCATCGACATAATGATCGTTAATTCGTCGCGAAGCCGCTGCTGATATCGGATTTCTGGAATCGCGGAGGGTCGCTCCCGCAATCGGGCGGTCAAGCCCGCGAGGGCAAGCTTGTCAAGATAAGTTTCCAGCGTGTCTCCATCGGGAACGCGGTACTGTGGAAGGTGCGGCTTCCCGAAGGTGAACGACAGCTCGCACATTTCCGCCACATGGCTGGTGTTCCAGACCGCCTGGGGCCATTCGTGAAACGCGGCGAGCATCTCGTCGGTGGATTTGACATAGAGTTGATCGGTATGAAACCGCATGCGGTTCGGCTCATTCACCGTCTTGCCGGTTTGAAGGCACAGCAGAATGTCGTGGATTTTGGCATCGTCTTTCTTGAGGTAATGGCAGTCGTTCGTGGCTACCAGAGGAATGCCGAGCTGCCTATGTATCTCTCGCAAACCTTGATTCGCGATCTGCTGCTCGGGAACCGCGTTTTCCTGAACCTCCAAAAAGTAGTTCTCCTTCCCGAAGAGCTCGCGATATTCTGCTGCCGTTCGAATGGCATCCGCTAAACGGTCCCTGCCGATCAAAAACGGCACTTCGCCGCTAAGGCATCCAGAGAGCCCAATCAGGCCTTCGTGATGTTCACGCAGCGCTTCCTTATCGATCCGGGGCTTGTAATAAAACCCGTCGAGATAGGCGGTGCTCGCGAGTTTCAACAGGTTCTGATAGCCGGTGCGGTTGGCGGCGAGCAAAATCAGGTGATAGTAATCGTTGTGGGCAAATTGGCCTTCCCGATCGAATCGGCTCTTGGGCGCCAAATAGGCTTCGCAGCCGATAATGGGTTTGATACCTGCCGCCGTCGCTTTTTGGTAGAAATCGATGGCCCCAAAGAGATTGCCGTGGTCGGTAATGGCCACGGCGGGCATGCCGAAGCCTTTTGCTGTCTGCACTAAGGCTTCGATTTGATTGGCGCCATCGAGCAGACTGTATTGCGTGTGAACGTGCAGGTGGACGAACTGTGACGCCACGTAGGTGTCCTTAGAGAGCCAGATCATTCTAGTCAGAGGTTTGGATGAAGTCAATTAGTGACCTAAGAGTGCCTGGCAGGCTTTTTTCCCAAAGTACCATCCTTTGTGGGGTCGGTCAGCGTCGCCGGGCAAACGGAGCTCAGGCGAGCCGTTGCAAGTAGGGAAGCCACGGACACCTCGACCTCGCCAGGGGGAAAAGGAGAGTGCTGTAAGCGTTTTCATTGACCTGACTAAAGGGTTATGGTAGCTTTCCTAGTAGGCTTCGGGGCATCTTAGCAAGTCCGAAAGGTAAAGTAATGGCAAAGATCGACGCATTCTTTACATTGATGAACGAGCAAGGCGCCTCGGATCTGCATTTAGTGGCGGGGCAGGTTCCCATTATCCGATTGCATGGCGACCTGGAGCGCGTCAAGTACAATGTCCTGGATAATGACGAGCTGAAAAAAATGCTGTATGAGATCGCCCCCGAGCCCAAGATCAAGGTCTTTGAGGAAAGTGGGGACGTCGATTTCGGCTATGAAATTCCCGGCGTCGCGCGGTATCGTGCCAACTTTTTCAATCAGAAATATGGAATCGGGGCAGCGTTCCG
>VBON01000073.1 GCA_005877525.1 Nitrospirota bacterium | reverse complement strand
GAACCATCACACGCTCGACGAGATTCCCTTGTATCGCTTGGTCGGCCCGGCAGTGGTCGTAGATGTGCGGGAGGCCGTCGCCAAGGATCGAGACTACCGGCTGACGGTTGATGATTTAAAGGCTTGGGAAACTCGGCACGGACGAATTCCGGTCGGCGCCATCGTTCTTATGCATTCCGGATGGGGAAGATATTGGCCGGACAAGGTCAAGTATCTTGGCAGTGTGACATCCGGCGATACGGAAACTCTCCACTTCCCCGGATTCTCCAAAGAGGCCGCCGAGTTTCTGGTCACGGAGCGAAAAATCGACGGGGTGGGGATTGACACCGCGAGCATTGATCATGGCCCTTCCAAAGATTTCCTCGTTCATCAAATTTTGAACGGCGCGAACGTTTACGGTCTTGAGAATGTGGCGAGCCTGGACCGGCTGCCGGCGACGGGTGCAACCGTGATTGCTCTGCCGATGAAGATCAAGGGAGGAACGGGCGGCCCGGTGCGAATTATCGCGCTTCTGCCCTAACCAACGCTTTAGCGCATGCCGCCCCAGCGGAAGCCCTTGACCTCGCGAATGGTTGTTACGGGCCTCGGCGGCGGACCAGGCTTCTCCAGGAGAAGCACCTTAAAGTCCCAAAGACCGAACCAGGCGGGATCGCTGATATCGTGGTAGTGATGGCCGACGAGTCGCGGTCCCATCTCACCGAGCGCGCCGTTCAGCTCTGATTCGGTATAGGCCCGGATTGCAAATGATTTTCCCGCGGCCTCACAAAAGCGGCGGATCGAATAGGCGGCTCCCGTGCACAGGACCCGAATGTCAGGTTTGATACTCAAGAACTGCGGTAACGTGCCGTACTTCTCCTGAAAACCAAGCCACCGGGCGGCCTCGCGCAGATGCGCAAACTGCACTTCATATTCCGTATGCCCGGGAAGCTTCACCGGCGCCGAAAACCCCTGGTCGATCCCGAACTCGACGAGTACTGCGCGGCCGCCGGGCTTCAATACCCGCCAGGTCTCCGCCAAAAAGCGAAGCGGCCCGAGATTAAAAATGAATTCAGAAGGGACCTCCTCGCCGAAGGCAAGATTCAATTTGCGAATCCAATCGAGCGCTTCTTGGTGAAGAGATGTCGTGGCGATGCCGGAGGCGAGCTCCTGGCGGGTGAGCTTGACAGCAGTCATGTCCGCCAGATTTTCATTATCAATTATCAGATCGATGCTGGCGTTTCGGAGGGGCAGCGCTTCCGCGTTCGCCTGAGCGCCGGTGGCTGGCCATCCGGCCTGCCGGGCAAGCGTCAATTGAGACGAAATGAAGGGTCGAGTGATATCGATGAATACGTATCGTGCGCCCTGTCGATCATCGGCCGCCAGTCCACCGGCGAGTTCGCGAGCCACGTAGCCCAAGCCGCCACCCACTTCCAGAATGACCTTTGGTGGCCGATCCCACCAGCCCAGCTTTTTGAGGTTTCTTCCTAGCAGGCGACCATAGGTCAAGCCTCCGAGGGCTTCCGTTGGCTCGCGAAAGAGGTGAGACACCGTGGTTTCGATGGTCTCAAAATGACCTTCCGCGGATGAAATTTCATGTGCGTGGAATTCGGAGAGGTGGTTTTCCCCCTCGAGTTTGGCGTTAGCGGACCACCCTTCGCGAATCTTCAACAGGAGGAGATCCCAGCGGGCATCCCCCCGATCCTTCATCGGCGGTTCGGTCCCGAAATAGCAAAGCGAATAGTGAGGCAAGGACCAACATTCCAGGTAGAAGCGGCCCGTTTCTCCTTGCGTTCCGCAAATTCGATTCCCGAACTTCGACAGCAAGGTTCCTACCGTGGGTTGGCCATCCATGGCCGCAAGCAGGTTGGCGCCCATCCGGTTAATCCGAACCAAGGGAATGGCGTCATCGAGAGGGGCCAGCCACCATTCGTCAGCGCCGTGTTGGTAGACCACCATGTCCGGCATCCGCCAGGCATGGTGTGCAAGAACGTCTTCAGTCAGCGTCAGTTGTTCCACGGTATAGCGGGTGGGTTGAGCTCTGAGAAGACCCCGCGATAGATGCCCTCCCAGAAACTTTGCCAGGCTTGAACCGCTGTCTGAGCGCCGGTCGCCACTCGGTTCAGATCTGCGGAGGACTGAGCCGTCTTTCGGACGGCATCAGCCAGCCAAAGGCCATGATCGTCCTCCGCCTCGAGATGCAGTTCGAAGAAGACCAGATCATCGGCCGAAAATTGATCATACCGGAGCAACCCCGGATAGAAATAGCGGAACTCGGCTGCGGCGGTGACTTCCACGGCGAGTTCGGCTCCGAGGGCGGTCAGGTAATCGGCTTCAATGAAGAGCCGATGCAGCACCGCGAGATATTCCGCGACTTCGGGCAGAGGAGAGATTCGCTGCAGATCAGTTTCATTAAGACCGGCGGCAGTGGCAAATCGCTCAAGCAGCCGTATATGGGCATGCTCGCTTCGTCCGCTTCCGAGTTCCGAGTGTAGGGTCTTCACAAGCTGGACCCGCATCTCTAGCTCGTCGACCGGTGTTCGGGACAAGAGACCTTCGAGGACCTTGACGAACTGTTTGCAGAAATAATGGTACTGGCCTAGCCATTCCTGCAATTGGCTCTTGGTAAGACGCTGACTCAGAAAGGTCTGAAAGAACCGGTTGCTATTGACGGGATGCCGGGTAAGTTCACCAACCAGAGAGTCCACAAATGCGTCGGCGTCGGCGGCCTGGGTCATCGGAGCCACCTGAAGTTAAGGCTCCCGGACCTTGGAGTATCCGGGAAAGGACCGACTGTGCTATTCTCAGAAAAACGTCTGCGAGGTCGTCGCATGGAAGATCTCGGGTACATGGTATTGGGTGTGGCGGTCGCCGTCCTGGGGATCGTGCTCACGTATGCCTATCAACACAGATCGCAGCCACGGCGGAAGGATTAACGGCAGACTAGAAATCGACCACAAGATTGCCCACATCTTCCAGCGAATGACCGACTCCCCGCGTGCGCAACGTCTCGTACAATCCCTTCAAGAACACCGTGTCGTCGCTGCTGAATACCGTCCGGAAATCGACATCATTCCAGCGGACGATAACTTTCACAAACGGCAACGCCCCTTTGCGGTTAGGCTCGATCCACTTAACCTGGTACAGGATGCCCCATTCGCCCCCGGGATGGTAGGTATCCCAGAACCCATGAGGCATCTCAAACTTGGGGGGCCAGAGATCCTTCATCTTTTCATGATTTCGCATCGTTACCATGGCCCAAAGTATACCTGGTTTGCCGCGCGATCGCACTAGGGTTGACTGCTCGCAGGGCGACGGATATTCTGTGCCGTCACTACTTAAATGGCGGGGAGGATGAGGGACCTGCGTCCCGCTCCATGAGAGCCAGCCAGCCAGGCTCGCGTAGCGCGTCCGCTTCAGAACCCAGCCCACTGTTGCGCGTCCTTGGGCTACGGGACGCGACTATGCTTGTCGTGGGCTCGATGGTGGGCTCCGGCATCTTCATCGTCTCCGCCGATATTGCCCGCCAGGTCAAAAGCCCCGGCTTGTTGCTGCTCGTATGGCTCGTCACCGCTTTCATGACAGTGATCGCCGCCTCCTATTATGGTGAACTGGCCGCGGCCATGCCGCATTCCGGAGGGCAATACGTCTATCTGCGGGAATCCTTCGGACTGTTGTGCGGCTTTTTGTACGGCTGGTCGATGTTACTGATCATTCAGACGGCCACCATCGCTGCGGTCGCCATCGCCTTTGCAAAGTTCGCTGGCGTGCTCATACCCTGGTTTTCTTCCAGTTCCTGGATTTGGAAAATCGGCTCCTTGGGTCCGTTCACACTATGGTTCGGACAGCTTGGTCCCTATACTGTCGGGCTCAACACGCAGAATCTGCTTGCGATTGTCTCCATCGTCGCGTTGACGTGGATCAATTTCCTGGGCATCCGGTTGGGTGCTTTCGTGCAGAACCTGTTCACCTATACCAAAATGGCCGCTTTAGTAGGTATTGTCCTCCTCGGTGTTCTCTTTGCAAACCCGGCAGTCCTGCGCGCCAATAGAGAGGCCTTTTGGGGAGTGCCAGGCCTCGGCAGCGGATCCGAAACGGAGTGGATGGCGCTGATCACCCAGATCGGGGTCGCCATGGTGGGTTCCTTGTTCGCCGCCGATGCCTGGAACAATGTGACCTTCGTCGCGGGCGAAGTGAAGAATCCGGAGCGGACCTTGCCACGGGCTTTGGCGTTGGGCACGGGATTAGTGATGGTCCTGTACATCCTAATCAACCTGGCCTATCTGAGCGTTCTCCCGCTGGCTGGTTCGCCGGATGCCACCACGGTGATGGGACGCGGGATCGAGTACGCGGCTGAAGACCGTGTCGGGACCGCCGCCGCGGAGGTCGTCTTCGGGCCTACTGGGGCTATTGTCATGGCCATCGCCGTGATGATTTCCACCTTCGGCTGCAACAACGGTTTGATACTAGCCGGCGCGCGGGTTTCTTACGCGATGGCTCGCGACGGGGTCTTCTTTCACCAAGTGGGCGCCGTGAACCGGTATCGCGTCCCTGGTGTCGCCCTGCTGATCCAGGGCGCGTGGGCATCCCTGCTCTGCCTCTCCGGTACCTACGGGCAGCTCTTGGACTTTTTGATTTTTACAGTCCTGCTGTTCTACATGATGACAATGGTCGCCGTCTTTCGGTTACGCCGCAGAACTGGCGCCCACATTTCCTGCTACGGGCTCGGATTCCCTCTTCTTCCGATCATCTACTTGATACTGGCCGGTTTTGTTGAGCTTCAGTTGCTTCGATACAAACCCCAGTACACCTGGCCGGGGTTAATCGTGGTGCTCCTCGGTATCCCGATCTATTATCTCTGGAAGAGGGTTGCGCGGATCCCGGCGCCATGACTCGAACGAAGACGCTTACCGAAACCTGTCCGCCACGACCGGCTGATCGTGGCCGGCCCAATGGCCCGCGAGCATATGGGGCGATGTGTGCCGGATGGCAAACCGACCCTCGCGGCCGAGGACGAGCGCTCCCACCGAAATCTCATCTGCGGTCGCGATGCGCTTGAGTACCCGATTGAGCGCCGGGCGAACAGCACTCGCCGGCGTCGCGCCACGCGCTAATCGATCCACGATGTCCTTGGCCATGGCAAGTCGTATGATAGTTTCGCCGATGCCTGTCATGGACACGGCGCCGGCTTGGCTGTCGGCATAGACGCCGCAACCGAT
>VBON01000072.1 GCA_005877525.1 Nitrospirota bacterium | reverse complement strand
TCTTTGTTCAAGGCAGGCATGGGCACCAATTGTTTGATCTCGCGGAGGTAGTCGAGGCTCCCCTGGAAGAAATCCTTGTCGGTTAAGACTGACAGAGCTGAGACGCCATGGGTATGATAGGCCTTGGCAATCTCAAGATAGTCAAACCGATCAGAGAACTCAGGACGGAGGAGGCCAAGACTGGGTGAGGCCTTTTTAACTTCGGCGATCAGCGAAGGACTGCTGCCCGTTCTTGTAGCTTCGAGGGTCACCGCAAAGCCGAGGGGACCTGGCGCGTCTTGAATCATCGCCTTCAGCTCGGAAAGATAGCCCCGGCTTTGCTTGTGCCGGAGTTCCGCTTTCTTATGCTCAAGAATACGAGAGAGAATCACAATGGCCTCAGCCCTTATTCGTAAATGCGATGAGGCGAGCCAGTTTCTCGGCCGCGGCACCGGAATCAATAGCCTGGCCTGCCAAACGGAATCCATCTTGAAGGCTTGTCGCTTTGCGCCCTGCGACAAGAGCGGGAGCGGCGTTCAAACAGACGATGTCCCGTTTGGGTCCTTTACGCCCTTGGAGAATGTCACGAGTGATCGCGGCATTCTCTTGCGGCGTCCCGCCGGCCAGTTGTTTGGCCGGGACCAGCGCCAGTCCAAACTCCGCCGGGTCCAGCATATAGTTCGAGAGTATGCCCCCTTTGGCTTCTGAAACCTGGGTTGTTGCGGTAAGGGTGACCTCATCCAGTCCGTCCATCCCATGTACGACAAAGCAATGTTGTGATCCCAGATGCATGAGCACATTCCCTAGCAGGGAGGTCAATCGCCCCTCGTATACGCCGAGCACTTGAATGGTGGCTCCCGCAGGATTGGTCAGCGGGCCCAAGAGATTCAGCATGGTTCGGATGCCCATTTCCTGTCTTGGGCCGGCACAATGTTTCATGGTTCCATGATAGAGCGGGGCGAACAGAAAGCCGATCCCGACCTCATTGAGACAATCGGCCACACGTTCGGTCGGCAGCTCGATTTTGACCCCGAGGGCCGAGAGAACATCTGCACTCCCTGATTTGGATGACACGGAACGGTTGCCGTGCTTTGCCACGGTCAAACCTGTGCCTGCGACGACCAGTGCCGTTGTGGTGGAAATATTGAACGTGTGGGCCCCGTCCCCGCCCGTCCCACAAGTATCCACGATTAGGGGATCTCCGACGGCAATGCGAACGGCTTTGGCACGCATGGCTTGCACGGAGCCGGCAATTTCCTCGACGGTTTCTCCCTTCAGACGGAGCCCCATCAAGTAGGCGGCAATTTGAGCCGGAGACGCTCCGCCGTCCATGATCTCGAGCATCACCGATTCGGCCTCTTGTTCGGTGAGGGAGGCACGGTCGGCGAGTTTGGCAATCGCGTCTTTGATCATGGGTCGGAGACCAGGCGGACCAGATTACAGTTTAAGGAAGTTACGAAGGAGGTCCTTCCCCGCCATGGTGAGGATCGATTCCGGATGAAACTGCACTCCTTCGATGCCTAACGATCGATGGCGCAATCCCATGATTTCCCCCTCGGCCGTTTCGGCGGAGATCTCAAAACAGGTAGGCAGCGTTTCTCGCTTCACAATCAGAGAATGGTAGCGTGTGGCATCAAAGGGATTGGGCAGCTGATGGAAGATCGTTTTCCCGTCGTGCCGTATCTTCGACGTTTTTCCATGCATCAACTGATCGGCTCGAACGACTTCGCCGCCAAATGCCACGGCCAGAGATTGATGGCCGAGGCAGACCCCCAAGATCGGGAGACGCCCGCCAAAATGCTGGATAGTCTCAACCGATATGCCCGCTTCCATCGGTGTGCAGGGTCCCGGAGAAATGACGATGCGGCTGGGTTGCAGCGATTCGATCTGGTCGGTCGTAATTTTATTGTTGCGGAATACCCGAATGTCTTCACCCAACTCCCCGAAATATTGCACCAGGTTATAGGTGAAGGAATCATAGTTGTCGATCATCAGTAGCATGATTGTGCTCGGAACTTATGGCTGATGGCTAATCGCACGCGACGGAGCCTCTCTCTTGTTCGGGCCATATGCCGGTCACCATATGATCTTCCTATTCCAGCCCCTGCTCAGCCAGTTCGATAGCCTTCATCATGGCCTGAGCCTTATTACAGGTTTCTTCATATTCGTGTTCCGGGTTCGAATCGGCGACAATGCCGGCCCCGGCTTGAATGAAGGCCTGGTGCTTCTTCACGACGACCGTCCTGATATTAATGCACATGTCCATGTTGCCAGAGAAACTAAAGTAGCCCACCGCGCCGGCATAGGGGCCGCGCCTCGTGGGCTCGAGCTCATCGATGATCTGCATCGCTCGAATCTTCGGCGCACCGGAGACCGTGCCGGCAGGGAAGCAGGCTCGCAACACGTCGTATGAGGTCTTCGACGCATCCAGTTGTCCTGTGACATTTGACACAATATGCATCACGTGCGAATAGCGCTCGACGTGCATGAGCGAATCCACAGTGATCGAGCCTGATTTCGCCACGCGGCCGACATCATTCCGCCCAAGATCGACGAGCATCACATGCTCAGCCCGTTCCTTTTCATCTGCCAAGAGCCGCCGTTCCATCTGTTGATCTTCTTCAGGCGTGACGCCACGCCGGCGCGTGCCGGCAATGGGACGGACGGAAATGACACCGTTTTCGCAACGGACGAGCGTCTCAGGAGAGGAACCAACCAGTTCGACCCCCGCGATACGGAGGTAATACATATAGGGAGAGGGATTCACCACGCGCAACGCACGATAGAGCTGCAAGGGCGACGCCTGGACATTGGTCTCCCATCGCTGGGATAACACCGCTTGCACGATATCGCCGGCCCGAATGTATGCCTTCGTCCGCACGACCATCTTCTCAAAGTCTGCCTTGCTCATGTTCACCGTAAAGGTGACCGGGCGGCGGCGGCGATGCGGACGCGTTCGGCGAAGCGGACGTTTGAGCCTCGTGATCGTGCGTTCGATCCGTTCCGTTGCCGATCGGTAGGCGGCCTTGATGCCACGTTCCCCCTTTCCCGTGACATGGGCAGTGGCCACGACTTTGATCTTCTGAGCGACATTGTCGAAGATCAGCATCGTATCAGTGAGCAGAAAGGCGAAATCCGGCAGATTAAGTGGGTCCTTATGCCGGGCAGCCAAGTCCTCGAACGTACGCACCATGTCGTAGCTCAGATATCCGACGGCGCCGCCGACAAACGGGGGAAGGTCCGGCACAGTCACCGGGCGATAGCCTTCCATCATCTCCCGCAGACGCTCGAGAGGATTCCCACGACTGGAAATGCGCTTCTTGCTGGCGCCTTGAACGACTAGAAGATCGCTCCGATCCTCGTACACGACAACGGGAGAACCACTGCCGAGAAAGGAATAGCGTGCCCATTTCTCACCACCCTCAATGGACTCCAAGAGGTAGGCCGAGGGGCCATGGTCTATTTTGGCAAAGGCAGAGACGGGGGTGTCATAGTCCGCGAGGATCTCTCGATAGAGCGGAATAAGATTGCCTTTTCCGGAATACTGCCGAAATTGGTCGAGACTGAGTGAGTATTGCGGCGGGGCCACGTGGTCGTCCTATTATTCTTGGCCCACGATGAGTTTCTGTCCTACCTCGATAATGTCGTCCGGCAACTTGTTCCATTTCCTGACCTTGTCGACTGCGACGCCATACCGCCGACTGATCCGATAGAGCGTTTCGCCCGGCTTCACGACATGAATGGTAGGTGATCGCACGCCTCCCAGCGACGAATCTGTCTGCTCAGGGACAGCCGAAACCTCCGGAGCATTCCCGGAAGCCGACGCGCTCAGATCCACGGTATCGGGCGTCGTTTCAGCCGGCAGGGTCTTGCGCATCGGTCTTAGCGCACGCTTCATATCAGCTTTGGCCTTGCGGTCCAGCAGCGCAGATTCCTTCATAGCCTCGGCTTCTTCCTGCACGCGGGCCATTTGATCTCGAGCGGCTTGCAGCTGCGCGGTGAGTTCCCGATTCCTGGCTTCATACTCCATCAATTCATTTTTACTCCGCTTCGCTTCACTATCGAGCTCGCCGGTTCGCTTCTCTTCCTGCGCCAAAAGGCGTTGGAAATTCAGGCTACGCGCCTTTTCCGCATCGTATTTCTCCGCCATGACACATCCGCTCATCAACAACCCTCCACAGATGATGCTGACGATTCGATAGCTGGATTTTGGCATCGACTTGTTCACGCGATTCTCCCCTTTCATGTATACCTCCTCTGACGGTCGTGAGGGAGCTTCCCTCTCGCAGCAAGGGGTGGACACTGGCTGCCGATCCATGGAAACTCAACTCAGTTAGGTTTCTTACAATAGTGTCTATCGCGGCGAAAGTCAAAGTGAACATAGCGCCTTCGTAGTTTGACCCACTCGCTAGCCCTGTGGTACGGTCGAGGCCGTAATTTCCTCTGTTCGTCACCATCCAGTCCTATGGCCCACGCCGACATCCTTCCCAGACTGATTGCCCTCAGGGACGAAATCAGGCGCCACGATTATCTGTACTACGTCAAGGATCACCCAGAGATTTCTGATTCCCAGTACGATCGCCTTTTTCGAGAGCTGATCGAACTGGAGCAGGCCCACCCTGAGTTGGTGACGCCTGATTCTCCGTCGCAACGTGTCGGCGCACCGCCGCTCCAGGAATTAGTCAAGGTTCCCCACGAACAGCCGATGCTTAGCCTGGACTCAATTATAGAGCAGAGCGACGTCCAGGCTTTCGACCTACGGATGAAACGCGAACTGGATACCCTGTCCGTTGAGTACAGCGTGGAACCAAAATTCGATGGGTTGTCAGTCGAATTGACGTACGACCATGGAATCTTTACCCGCGGAGCGACCAGAGGTGACGGGATGACTGGAGAGGATGTGACCGTCAATCTTCGCACGATTCGTTCCCTGCCGCTGCAGTTACACGCAGGATCCAACCTGCCTGATCATCTTGTCGTGCGAGGCGAGGTGTATATGCGCCTCGACGATTTCCAAGCCTTGAATCGGCGTATAACGGAACGGGGCGACGACGCCTTTGCCAATCCACGCAATGCGGCCTCTGGTTCGCTCCGCCAATTGGACTCCACGATTACCGCAACCCGTCCATTGGTCGTGACCTGTTACGAAATCATGAACGTGTCCACGCCAGTCCCACCAACCCATTGGGATGAGTTGGAGACGTTGGCCCAGTGGGGTCTCCCGGCACCTGCGCTTCGGCGGCTCTGTGCTTCGATCGATGAGGTAATGGCGTTTCATCGTGAAACGGAATCAATGCGGGATCAGCTGCCCTATGAAATCGATGGCGTGGTGGTGAAGGTGAATCGCCGTGACTGGCAAGGCCGCCTCGGCATGAAGTCTCGCAGTCCTCGCTGGGCCATCGCCTACAAATTTACGCCGCGCAAGGAAATCACCATCGTCCAGGACATAGTCGTCTCTGTCGGAAGAACCGGAACCCTCACGCCAGTCGCGTTATTGAAACCGGTGGAGGTCGGTGGCGTCACCATCAGCCGAGCCACGTTGCACAATGCC
>VBON01000071.1 GCA_005877525.1 Nitrospirota bacterium | reverse complement strand
CTTCCTCCCTTTGAGCAGATCGTCGATCCGCCACAGAAAGGGGAACGGCGCATTGTCGTCAAGCGCGAGGCGCAATTACCGTTCATCTACCTCGGCTACAAGGTGCCTAACTTTAGGAATCCGGACGTGCATGCGCTGGCGGTGCTCGAAAACATTCTCTCGTCCGGGAAGAGTTCCCGCCTGCACGACGCGCTTGTCTACCGGAAGAAGCTCGCTCTGGCCGTCGGAGCCAGCTACAGCGAGCTGTCGGCCGACCCTGAGCTGTACAGTATCTATGCCGTTGTGAAGCCCGGGTCAAAGATCGACGAGGTCGAGAAAGCGCTCTTGGTGGAGATTGATCGCCTCAAGAAAGAGGGGCCCAGCGCCACCGAGATGCAGAAAGCGAAGAACCAGGTGGAAGCGCGCCACGTCTTCGAGCAGGATTCCATATTCCGGCAGGCGATGTTGTTAGGAACGGCCGAAACGGTGGGCGCAGGCTGGCCATACGTTGCGAACTATGTCGAGAATCTGCACAAGGTCACGCAGGAAGATGTCGTGCGGGTCGCCCGTCAATATTTAGTTCCCGATGCGCTGACGACCGGCATCCTGGTACCGCTGGAGCCGGCCCGCTGATGTCGGCCAAGCCTTGCCAAGGCGCTGTTTGTCTGCGGACTGGGTTCCCCGCCTGGATCCTTCTCCTGGCGATTTTCATCGTCGGCGAATGCCTGGCCGCAGAAATAAAGCCTTCCCGGACGGTCCTGCCGAACGGCCTCACCGTCGTGACCTTGGATCAGCCCTCTCTGCCTATCATTACCGTCAACGTGATGGTGAAGGCTGGAGCCGTGCATGATCCGGACACCCTGGCGGGATTATCGTCGATGGTCGCGCAGATGCTGGACGAGGGGACCAAGACTCGAACATCGACTCAAATCGCCCAACAGATCGAGTTTATCGGCAGCGAACTGGCCTTTGCCGGCACCGAAGACTTCACCACCGGCACGCTGCGCGTGCTCAGAAAAAATGTGGACCTCGGCTTTACCCTCCTTGCAGATGCCCTCCTGCATCCCGTCTTTCCCGAACGGGAGGTCGAGCGCGTGCGCAGCCAGGTCTTAGGCGAGCTCCAGGGAGAACGAGAGCAGCCGGGCATCATCGCCGGCAAGGCGTTTGACACCATTGTGTTCCAAGGCCACCCCTACCGTCGTCCCGCCAATGGGACCGAGAAGACCGTCTCCCATATAAGTCGTAAAGACCTGATGGAGTTCCATCGCGCCTACTATCATCCCAACAGCGCGATCATCGCCATCGTGGGCGACATCCGCAACAACGAGGCGCTCGAACTCGTGAAAAAATATTTCGGGGCCTGGGCCCAGAAGAATCCTCCGTCGGACCACTTCTCTCCACCGGCGTCTCTCACGCACTCGACGTTAAAGGTCATCGATAAAGACCTCACGCAGGCCAACATTATCCTGGGCCATGTAGGGATCGAGCGGAAAAATCCCGACTTTTATGCCGTGTCGGTCATGAATTATATTCTCGGCGGCGGCGGATTTTCCTCGCGCCTGGTCAATCGGATTCGAGACGAGCTTGGCCTCGTGTATGACGTGGATAGCGGGTTCCAGGCGAACGTGATGCCGGGCCCCTTTACCGTGCGTCTGCAGACCCGCAACGCGGCCGCCAAGCAAGCCATCATGAGCGTGATCGAGGAGATCAAGCGTATCCGGACCGAGCCCGTCAGCGATCAGGAATTGGCCGACGCAAAGGCCTATTTAGTGGGCAGCTTTCCGTTACGGCTGGACACCACCGTGAAGCTCGCGGCCTTGCTGACCCTGATCGAGTTGCATGGCCTTGGCCTGAGCTACTTTGATGATTACCCCAAAGCCATTATAGCGGTGACCAAAGAGGATGTCCTTCGAGTCGCTCAAAAGTATTTACATCCCGATGCCTATGCCTTGGTTGTCGTGGCCAAGGAGGCTGAGGCGAAGATCAGCCCCGAGATCGTCCAGTGAACGACCTCAGTCAACATACCGCCGCGGTCGAGCGGTTGCGAGAAGTGGTCTCCCGGCTGGGCTCGGCCCTCATCGCCTTCTCGGGCGGCATCGATAGTACGCTGGTTGTCAAGCTCGCGCACGATACCCTCGGAGACCGCGCCCTCGCCGTGACCGCCGTTTCTGCGACATTTCCCGCGCTGGAACTCGATTTGACGCGTCAGCTTTGCCGGGACATCGGTGTCCAGCACCTGATCCACAACACGGACCAGTTACGCGATGCCGAGTTTGTTCGCAATACGGTCACCCGATGCTACCGGTGCAAGACAGACCTGTATTCGGCGCTCGTGCCGCTCGCGAGACGCCTTGGTTTCGCACATGTCTGCGACGGGACCCACCTCGATGATCTCGGCGATGACCGTCCGGGAATGAAGGCTGCGCGCGAGTATGGGGTACGCAGCCCTTTACTCGAGGCCGGCCTCGGTAAGGACGCTATCCGGGCTGCCGGGCGGCTTCTGGGGTTGTCGAACTGGGACAAACCGGCAGCCGCCTGTTTGTCGTCGCGTATCCCGCGTGGTGAGCTGATTACACTCAGCCGGCTCAAGCGAATTGAAGCGGCCGAAGCATTCCTGCTCAGCGAAGGCTTCCGTCAAGTGCGTGTGCGGGATCATGCCGGTCGGGCTCGTGTCGAAGTGGCGCAGGACGAGCTGGACCGTCTGTTCCAGCCGGTTATAGGAGACCGGATCACCCTGAGACTTGTGGAACTCGGCTTTGATAGTGTCACGTTGGACCCGGCCGGTTACCGGCAGGGCGGCACTATCCGCGCGTCTGTCGCCTGAAGCACGGCTAGCACTAAAGCCTGGTTGCAATTCCCCGCATCGGCAAGCCTAAAATACCTCCACAGTTTTAAATGCCGTTAACCCAGGCCCGCTTTTTCGGGCAACTCCAAGAGGAGGCGAAGTATGCCGGTCTATGTGAGTCTCGTGAAATTCACTCGCGATGGCATCATGACGATGAAGGACCAAGGGGTGTCACGGTCCGAGACCATCAAGCGCAACGCCGAAGAGCTCGGCGGGAAGCTTGTAAACGCCTATTATTGCCTGGGCGAATACGACGTTGTAGCGATCTGGGAGTTTCCCAACAACAAAGCGGCCATGAAAGCCGCGGTGAAGAGCGCGTCCCTGGGGCACATTCAGATCAGCACGATGCCCGCATTGCCGCGCAATGAATGGACCGAGTTGCTCGGCGAAGTCTTCGGCAAAAAGAAAAAGTAGCGGTCACGATTTCCCATAGTCACGGGCAACGGCGGACAGGGTTTCCTCGGCCATGCGTTTGTGGTCGGCATCGGTGAGGCTTCGCTCGACCAATTTCTCGGCGACTCGCAACGCCAATTCAGTGGCATAGGCGCGCACGTCCTCAAGCGCACGTCGCCGCTCCTGATCGATTTCGCGCGCCGTGCTCGATCTGATCCGCTCCGCCTCTTGCGTGAGCCGTCGCTCATTCTCTTCCAACAGATGCTGGGCCCGCAGCTTTGCCTGCTCCACCAGCGCTTCCGCTGCCTTCTCGGCCGCCTTCATCTTGGCCTCGTACTCTGCCATGCGGCGCTCGGCTTCCGCCCGCTGCCGCTCGGCGGCTTCGATGGTCTCCCGAATTTTCCGCTCCCGCTCGTCCAGGGTGCTAAGAATGCGTGGAAACGCGAACTTGGAGAGGAGGAACAACAGAATCGCGAAGGAGATGATCTCCCAGAAAATCAGAGAGGAGAAGAAATGAGTTTCGAATTGTGGCATCGGGCACTCCTATTTGCGCAGGCCCATGATGATGAAGGCAATGACCAACCCGTAAAGGGCGATCGCTTCCACCAGCGCGAACCCAATCCACATATATTTGGCAATCCGGCCTTCAGCTTCCGGCTGGCGTGCCACCGCCTCAATCATTTTCCCAAAGATGAAGCCGATGCCGATGCCCGCCCCCGCGAAGCCGGCGGCCGCCAGGCCCATCCCCACAAATGCAGCAGCTACGCTATCCATTCACGATTCTCCTTTCGCTCCCTCAGTCGCTAGTGCGCTTCTTGCGCGTGCCCGTGAAGGTTGATGGCATCCCCGCGAGATAGACACAGGTCAAAATGGTGAAAATGTACGCCTGAATAAATGCGATGCCGACCTCCAGTACCGAGATCGCGACGGTAAAGGCGAACGTGAGCCAGCCGATCAACAGCGGCAACGAGAGCGCCATGCCAAACAAGACGGCCAATATCGTGTGGCCCGCCGTCATGTTGGCGAAGAGCCGGACCGCCAAGGCGAAGGGGCGAGCCAGTTGGCTGATAAGCTCAATCGGCATCATCAGCGGAAGCAGCAGCGGAGGAGTTCCTGGGGGGATAAGAATGTGGAGAAACTTGAGACCATGATAAGCGAAGCCCACGACAATACTCATGGCGTAGACGAACAGGGCAAATGCCGCGGTGACCACGATCTGGCTGGTGACGGTATAGGACCCGGGAATGAGTCCCAGCAGGTTCGCGAACAGGATGAAGATAAACAGACTCGCAATGAACGGGAAAAACCGCATCCCGGCTTTGCCCATCGTATCGAGGATCATGTCTCGAAGAAATTCGACCAGCATCTCCGCGACACTCTGCAACCGAGTTGGAATTAACCGCCGCTGTCGGCCGGCCGCAATCAAAAACCAGGCGGCGAGGGCAATGACGACCCACATCATGATCACGGCCTTATTCAGTGAAATATCGAGACCAAAAAGAGAGATGTGCATGTAGGGATGCAACTCAAACGGATGGAGGGGACTGTCTTGCATTAGAGACGCGACGCCATTCTATAGATATTCAAAAGGCCTGCGGACATTCCGAGGAAGAGACCGATGACGGTCAACCAGGGGCTGATCCCGAAATACCAATCACCCAAGTATCCCAGCCCCCCGCCGACGATCAAGGCAGCGACGAGCTCAACGCCGATCCGCGCAGCGAGGGAAAGCCCTTTCCGGAAATCGTTTGGCTGTTCGTTCAGCTTGCTGTGTCCGAAAAATCGCGCGCATTGAAACAGAACCCGGCAGAGATGTCAAGGATTTGCTTGTTGGGTTTCTACATGAAACGAGGGTACCGCGTATACGGTATGGAAGAAACTCGGCTGAGTGCTAACGAGCGGAGGGCTTGGCGCGGATTCGGAACAGGTCAGTTTGAACTGACGTAGGATAGGCCGGCGATGCGCGGTCGGGTTTCGCTAGAAGCAAGGGTGCGCAGGTCCTGTTGCCGGTAGTCCTTGTAGTAGCGCAAAACCCGCCGTACGTATTCGCGCGTCTCGCCGATGCGCGGGATCCGGCTTTCGCGTGAGACCCGGGTCTCGCCCGCGTTATAGGCCGCCAATGCCAGCGGCACATTTCCTTGGAAGCGATCCAACAAATACCGAAGATGTCGCACGCCGCCGGAGATATTCTGCTGGGGATCATACGGGTTCGATAGATGGAGCGAGAGCGCCGTTTGCGGCATCAATTGCATCAACCCCATGGCGCCTTTTCGGGAGACGGCGCCCGCATTGAAGGAGGACTCCGCCTTAATGACGGCGCGAACCAGCGCCGGGTCCACCCGGTGCTGCTGGGAATTATCCGCGATCGCTTGGCGGACCATCTGGGCAGAAGGCGCCGGCTTGAGCCGGACAACCGGCTGCCCCAGGACGTGCAACTTCTTGTAGCGGGGATCGTCCGGGACATTGGAGAAATTGGGCACCCCGTTGGCATCGATAAAGCTATAGATGTTCTCGGCTACGGCGTTGGTCCCCGAACAACACATGACGAGGAAAAACAGCCCGAGCAGCGAAGTAAGGCGTCCCGTCGTCTGGGTAATTTCCCTTATCATCGAGACCCGAGAATAGCAATGAACTGCCTTGCTGTCAACAGTCCGTGCACAGCTGTCTGTATTTGTCGGTAATGGGTCTCACGCCGTTTGGCCGGTGCGTTTCTAATGGAGCGGTTTTTCCTCTATGATCTCATTCGGTTGCGAGGCTGTGCGTTGCCATGCCTAAAGGAGTGTGCTACCGTACTCCGCAATGTGGCTGGAATTGTTTGCCGTCGGAGGCCTCATCCTCTTAAACGGCTTCTTTGCCTGCGCTGAACTCGCCATCATCAAGACCCGCCGGAGCCGTATCAAACAGCTGGCGGAAGAAGGCAATGTCTCCGCCCGGCTGGTGCATGGATTTCAGGAAGATTCGGAGCGTTTCCTGGCAACCATCCAGATCGGCATTACGCTGGCCGGTTCTTCCGCCGCAGCCATGGGCGGCGTCATTGCCATCGAATATGTAAAACCGCCTCTGCTCGCGCTGCCGTTTCCCTTCATGCAATCAATCGCGGAACCGCTTGCAGTCGGCATCATGGTGCTGATCATCTCCTATTTTTCCCTGGTGCTGGGCGAGTTAGTCCCCAAGATTCTAGCGCTTCGAAATCCCGAACGTTTAGCTTTGATCGTGGCCACGCCTATCGAATGGTTTTCAAAAATTGCGACGTGGGGCGCCCGTCCACTGACCTTATCGAGCCGAGGAATCCTACGCCTCTTCGGCAAATCGATCGAAGAAGGCAAGGTGTTCCTTTCGGCGGAGGAGATTAATTTGCTGATGACCGAGGGCCAGGAGACAGGAGTCTTTGACAAGACCGAACAGGAACTCATCCGCAGCGTCTTTGAATTCACGGACACCTCGGTCAAAGAGGTGATGGTGCCCCGCCTGAAGATGTGCGCCATCGAACTCGACATGCCGATCCAGGAAGTGGTGAGACTGATCGACGAGAACAAGTTTTCACGGTATCCCGTCTATAAGAAGGACCTGAACGACATTAAGGGCATTCTTTATCAAAAGGACCTGCTGAGCAGGATCGCTTCGGGACGAAGTTTTCCCCTCACCCAAGTGCTGCATTCGGTCTACTACGTGCCGGAATCAATGAAAGTCAGCGTCTTGCTGAAGGAGATGCAGCGGCGGCGAATTCATATGGCCATTGCCGTCAACGAATACGGCAGTGTCGAGGGCCTGGTCACACTGGAAGATCTGATCGAGGAAATCGTGGGCGAGATCCAGGACGAGTACGACACCGAGGAAAAATCCGTGGAGCGCCTGAAGGACGGCAGCCTGCTGGTGGATGCCTCGACGCCGGTCCGGGATCTTGTCGATCGTTACGCGCTCCCGATTCCGATCACCTCTGATTATGAGACGCTAAGCGGATTCATTACCCATCAGCTTCAGGGAATTCCGCGGGGTGGGGAGGTGCTTAATCACGAGGGATACCGGTTTACGGTTGTGGATCTCGGCGATCGGCGGGTCGCCAAAGTCAAAGTAGAACCGGTTGAAGAACGCTCACGTGCGCTCAAGCAGTCCGTTAAGACTGGTTTGAAATGAGGCCCGCAGCCGGCTGGTAATCGGGCCGGGCCGGCCATTGCCCACCGGGCGGCTGTTTGCCTTCGTGACAGGCAGCACTTCATGTGTCGTGTTGGTCAGAAAACATTCCTCTGCGCCATAGAGGTGCTCTACGTAGAGCCGAGTCTCCTCGGTCGGGATCTTCAATTCATCTGCGAGTTGCAGCACAACGCCCCGCGTGAGGCCGTCCAGGATCCCGCACTCCCGGGCCGGGGTGCACAGACGGCCATTTTGAACCACAAAGAGATTGCTCGTGGTGCCTTCCGTCAATTCATCTCGGTGGTTCAACATCACCCCTTCATACGCCCCGACCGCTATGGCTTCCATTTTCGCAAGAATATTGTTTAAAAAATTTAGGGACTTCACGTCCGGTGGTAAGGCTTCAGGAAGGTTCCGGCGGGTCTGCACAATAGCAATGCTGATGCCCTCGGAATAGAAGGAGTCAGGATACGGTAGAAACGCTTTCGCGATAATCACCAAGGTGGGGGTCTTACAAAGAGCGGGATCGAGGCCGATTTCCCCGGCGCCTCGCGAGACCGTCACCCGGACGTAGGCTTCCTGGAGCCGGTTGCGCTCAATAGACGCCCGGACAAGATCAGCAAGATGCTCGCGGGGAATAGGCATCCGAAGCTGGAGACGCTCTGCCGAACGCTCAAGGCGCGCCAGATGCTTCTCAAGCAGGAACACGCGACCGCGATAGGCTCGCATGGTTTCATACACGCCATCCCCATAGAGGAAACCGTGATCGAAGACCGACACCACCGCCTCTTCCCGCGGCACGAACCGATCATTGAGGTAGACCCACATCACGCTACCCGCAACGCCTCGAGCAGCGCTTCCGCTTTCAAGAGCGTTTCCTGATACTCGCGTGCCGGCTCGGAATCGGCAACGATACCGGCGCCGACGTGGAGGTAGCCGCGAGCGCCCTTGATCACCAGTGTGCGGATGGTGATGCTAAGATCGAGATCCCCGTTGGCGCTGATATAGCCGACGGATCCTGTATAGGGACCGCGCCGCACAGGCTCCAACTCGTCTAAAATCTGCATGCACCGTACCTTGGGGACGCCCGTCACCGTACCGCCGGGAAAGACTGCCTCGATGAGATCCATTGCATTTCGGCCGGGAGCCAACCGGCCTCGAATATTCGAGACGATATGGCTGACGTGTGAATAGCGTTCCACGATCATGAACTCGTTCACATGAACACTGCCACAAGCGCAGACGCGGCCAAGATCATTTCGTTCCAAATCCACCAGCATGAGATGCTCGGCGCGTTCCTTTTCATTCAACAAGAGATCTTGCGCCAATCGTTCATCTTCCGCGGGGTTCGCCCCCCGCGGCCGCGTCCCGGCGATCGGTCGCGTGTCGACATCTGATCCCCGGAGTCTGACCAGCCTTTCCGGGGAGCATCCCACCAATGTCACGTCGGGAAATTCCAAGAGCGCCGCGAACGGGGATGGATTAATCCGCCTCAGGTTCCGGTAAATCGCACGGGCCGAGCGACTCTCTACGTCGACTTCAAATCGATGGGAGAGATTGGCCTGATAGATGTCGCCCGCGCTGATATAGTCGAGACAGCGACGAACGCGAGCGACGTATTCTCCCTGACTTTGGCCAGGCGTAATGCGGGCAGCTACGGCATCGGACGCCCCCGCACTCCCCCTGATAGGGACGAGAAGACGTGCCTTCAGGTCGTTCAGGCGCGTCAGGCCTTCTTCGTAGAGCGCATGGCGCGGTTCTTTCAAAAAGCGCTCCTTAAACGGCGCAAAGATTATCCATAATTGCTCAGCGTGATGATCAATCACCGTCACTAGATCATAAAACCCCAGGACAATATCGGGGAGACCAAGATCATCAGGCGCGCAGCGCGGCAACCGCTCGAAGTAATGAACACAATCGTAACCCAGATAACCGATCGCGCCACCGAAGAAGAGGGGCAATTCGAGCGGGCGTGGTAGCAACATACGATCCATCAGGTCTCGCAATGCAATGACCGGATCGCCTTGGCATACCCTAGTGCTCCCATCGCGCTTGCACCACTCGAGTCTGCGGCCGGTCGCGCGAAATATGCAGGACGGGTTGCTCGCGATGATCGAATACCGGTGGTCCCCATCGACGCCGCGTCCACTTTCCAGCAAGCAGCAAGACCGGGCAGGGATCGTGCTGGGCCAGCTGCGCAAAGAGCTCGAACGGCGAGCGCGAAGGAAGAGCAAGGACCGTGGCTAATAGAACGGGGACAGCACTGGCCAGAAAAGAGTCTCGATCAATATGCGACATAAATTTCGCCCATTAGTGGTGAGGACAGCCCGCTCCGGGCATCATTCAGTTCAAATGAATCTCTGCCGGCCTGTCTTCAAGTGTCGCCGTGCTCAGTTGAATGTGTCGGTTGCGGACCGCAGACCGGCTCGCCGATTCATCAGAGCGAAAGTGCGCGCCGATGCTGTGGGTCCGCCGGAGTGCGGCGGTAGCGACAAGCCGACCGACCGTCATCATGTTTTGAATCTCCCAGTCCCGGCGCGTCCGGCAGAGTCCTCTCAGCTCGTCTTCCCATTCCGTGATGCGCGTAATTGCGGAGAGCAACCCTTCTCTGTTGCGAATGATTCCTACCTTGTTCCACATCAGCCGCCGTAACGAGTTCAAGACCTTATCCCAGTCGGTAGGCTCAGGGATTTCTCTCTTCGAAAGGATGCTCGTGCCCATCTCTGGCTGGTCCTTCCGTTTGGACCCGTGCTTCGTGGCATAGCCACCGGCTGCCTCGGCGGCGCGGGCTCCGAACACCAAACCTTCCAATAAGGAATTACTCGCGAGCCGATTCGCGCCATGGACACCAGCACACGCCACTTCGCCCGCTCCAAAGAGACCGGGAATTGACGTGGCCCCGTGCACGTCGGTCTTGACACCACCCATCATGAAATGCGCGCTCGGACAGACCGGGATCATTTCTTCGGTAATATCTACGTCATAGCGCAAACAGGTCGCATAGATCGTCGGGAACCGCTTTCGAATAAAGGCCGGCCCCAGGTGCGTGACGTCCAGATATACATGGCGAGCTCGGGTCTCCATCATCTCGTTCCAGATCCCGCGTGACACGATGTCACGCGGCGCCAACTCCGCCATCTCGTGATACCGCCGCATGAACGCTTCGCCCCGGATGTTTCGTAAGATGCCACCCTCGCCACGCATTGCTTCCGATACGAGAAACGGCGGCGTGCCGGGAACGTACAATGCGGTCGGATGAAACTGCACGAACTCCATGTCTTCAACCACGGCGCCCGCGCGATATGCCATCGCAATGCCGTCGCCGGTTGCGCTCGGGGGATTCGTCGTCCGTGCGTAAATCTGTCCGGCACCCCCTGTAGACAGCACCACGGCCCGCGCCGGAATAGAAGTAAGGATTCCCGTAGACTCATCAATAACGGCGGCTCCGGCGCATCGGCCCTCATGATCAAGCAACAGGTTCGTCGTAAAGTGATGTTCGCGCCAGGCAATACGTCGCAGACTTCGAGCCCGTTTGAGCAAGGTCCGTACAATTTCCGTTCCGGTGGCGTCACCCCCGGCCCGCAGAATCCGAGACCGACTATGCGCGGCCTCACGAGCCAGCGCGTATTCGCCTCCCACCTTGTCGAATCGGGCTCCCCACTCGATTAATTCTTGAATCCTGGACGGGCCTTCTTCGACAAGGATTTGCACCGCTTCCTCCCGGCACAGGCCTTTACCCGCGCGTAAGGTATCTTCTCGATGCAAGGCGATGTCGTCCTCTTCGGGCGCAACAGCCACCCCGCCCTGTGCATAGATGGAGCTTCCTTCGGCCGGACCGCCTTTGGTGAGAATCAGGACTCGGCCACGCCGGCTTAATCCAACCGCCGCCCGAAGGCCGGCCACACCGCTGCCAATGACGAGGAAGTCGATGGCGGATGTTGTGCAACCAGGATGTGCTCGCGGCGCCATGATTCGCTTACCGGGCAGGCGGCTGGTCGACGGTAAGCCGTCGGGACGTCATTCCAAAAGGATCGTCGCCATCAACCCCGCTCACCGCGAGATTTTGGTGGCCCACCAGGCGAAGAATCGCATGGCCTCGCTCGCGGATCGGCTGATCGTCGGTCTTCCGCTGCCATTGCCCCTGCCAGTGGAAATACACCGCCACGTCCGTGCCTTCGATTAAGACCCGGTCGATCCCCATGTCCAGCTGAATACGATCGTAGATGGCGAAGTCGCGCTCGATCTCCAACTCGAGCCGACGCAGGCTGTCGAGCGGCATCAGCAGAGCTTGAAAAGCCGCGGCGTTTTTATTGATGTAGGCTTGACGCAACCGCTCCACTGTCGCGTCAATACTTCGAACCTGGGCAGCATCTGCCGGGTCTACCCGGTTGGGCTTAGAGCAGGCGAGACCAGCGGCGCCCACGAGACAAACAAGTCCCCAGAGAAAGAATGTGCGCAGGAGTGGCCGACAGTGAAGGGTCATGCCCGTGCAATTATAGCACGCCCGGGTTGCGACAACCGCTCACTCTTGACAAGCCGCTTCAGGATCAACTACTCTCAGCCCGCTTCGCACCTGCTTGCGAAACCGATAGCTCATCGAGACCGGAGGGAGCTTTATTCATGTCGAGTGTCGTCAAGAAGCGCAAGAAGAAAATGCGGAAGCACAAGCACCGCAAACTTCGACGCCGTATGAAATTCGCCCGTCGCAAGGGCTGACCATCGACTTTATCGTCGCGTAACTCAACGACCGCTCCCTCCTCACTCTCCCCATTAGTTGCTTGAGGGTTGCCATGGCTCCGTTCGGCAGATTCACGGCGTACCTCCGGCCCTACCGTGGCCGCATGGCGGCGGCCGTGCTTCTGATCATGATGGTCGCCGGGATCAATCTGGCCATGCTGTGGGTCGTGCGCCGGCTCGTCGATCTGGTGCTGGTCGCGCGCAATCCATCCGCCCTCACGATGGTCGTCCTCGAGCTGGGCCTACTGTTTCTTGTCCAGGGCCTGTTCGCCATGGGGCACAGCTATCTTACCGCCACCATCGGACAGCACGTGGTCACCGATCTGCGGATACAGCTCTTCGCTCATCTGGAAACACTGTCGTTGGGGTTCTTCTCGCGGCGGCGCACAGGAGAATTAATGTCGCGGCTCATGAACGACGTCTCGGCCCTCCAACATGTCCTCACCGGCGCCCCGATTGATTCCGCCAAGCAGGTGGTCACTCTCGTCGGTGGCATTACCATCCTGCTCCTCATGAACTGGCGGCTCTGCCTGTTAATTCTCATATTGCTCCCCGCGATTGTGCTCGTCGCTCGCTTCTTTGGGCGACGTCTCAAAACCCTCTCCACCGGCATCCAAGATGAGACCTC
>VBON01000365.1 GCA_005877525.1 Nitrospirota bacterium | reverse complement strand
ATGTGGAGGTCAGGCATATTGGCGAATTTATTTGAGGACCGTCCTAAGACGCTTCTTTCGGTTCGACATCGCGCTATAGCTGCCATCGATTGGGAGATTCAACGCTCTTCTTTTCCCATCGTAAATCTTCAGAAATCGGTCGACCGAGGCCATAGCCTCCTGCAGTCGGCCCACGCGCTCAAGCAGCTCGCTCTGCCGTATAAAGGAATGCACGACAAAAGGGAAGTCGCGGTCACGTCTGGCGTTTTCTTCGACAAAGCGATACCGAAAGATGGCGGCTTCAGGATCCTTGGACTCTAACAGCATCG
>VBON01000364.1 GCA_005877525.1 Nitrospirota bacterium | reverse complement strand
CCGACATTCGCGGGTGAAAAAACCTTACCATTCGCCTCTTGGCAAGACGGACAGGCTTTCTGGTCGCCGGGGGTGACGTGAATGAACATTCGAATGCCGGAGCGGGCCCAGAAATCGACCGCCTCGATGCGGCCGGTCTTAACCTGAATTTGATGAAGTTTCCACAGAAGCAGGAGGCCGAGAACGCCAAGGATGTGGTTGAAATATTCAGGAACAACAATCGTAAACGGAATGGACATAGGTATAGATTGGCTCCTATATCCAATAGTTATAGCACTGTAGTCGAAAAAGTTAAAGTGAAAACATTTAGGTTGTATTCTTGAAGAAGCGCAGCCGAAGAGCATTGCTGACCACGCTGACAGAGGACAGACCCATCGCGGCTGCAGCCCAGACCGGACTCAGCCATCCGAGGGCGGCCGCGGGGATCAGTAGGAGGTTGTAAATGGACGCCGTCGCACGGCTAAGGCCAATCGCGGTCACGATCCCGCGCAAATCGTCGCCGATGAGAATAATGTCCGCCGCCTCGATGGCGATGTCCGTACCGGCGCCGATGGCGATCCCGATGTCGGCTTGAGCCAGCGCCGGGGCGTCGTTGATGCCGTCGCCCACCATTGCGACCCGTTTTCCTGCGCTTTGCAGACGCTTTACCTCGCGGGCTTTGGCATCCGGCAGCACCTCGGCCAGCACCTCGTCGAGGCCGACCTCCTGCGCAATTGCCAGGGCGCTTTGGCGGTTGTCTCCGGTCACCATTACCACTTCGAGGCCCATCTGCTTGAGGGCGTTTACCGCCCGGCGCGACCCTTCCTTAAGACCGTCGGCAACCGCAATGATGCCGACGATTTCCTGGCCAACCGCGACGAGCATCGGCGTCATCGCGGCCTGCGAGAGTCGTTCAGCCTCCATTGCCCAGGGACCGAGCGTCAGGCCCTCGATCTCCATCAGGCGAAGATTTCCGACACGCAGCAAATAGTCTTCCACGCGCGCCCGAATTCCTTGGCCCGGAACAGCCTTGAAGTCTTTCGCAGGGATGAGCTTTAGCCGCGCGGCCCGCGCCTCCTTCACGATCGCTTGCCCGAGGGGATGTTCCGACACTTGCTCCGCCGACGCGGCATATAGAAGAACTCTCTCCTTTGTCCAGGCAGAATCTTTCGAGACGACCTCCTTGACCGCCGGTTGGCCCTTTGTCAAGGTTCCTGTCTTATCCAGAATAACGGTCGTCAAGCGGCCCGCTTGCTCCAGAGCTTCGCCGCTTTTGATCAGAATCCCCTGCTCGGCTCCCCGCCCGATACCAACCATGATGGAAGTCGGCGTGGCCAACCCGAGCGCGCAGGGACAGGCGACGATCAGGACGGCAACGGAATTCAGGAGCGCCAACGGCGCCAACGTGAACGCCGGATCCGGCCCCAACGCAAACCACAAACCGAAGGTCAGCATGGCGATCCCGATGACGATGGGAACAAAGACCGCAGCGACGCGATCCACAAACTTGGCGACGGGCGGTTTGGACCCTTGAGCTTCTTGGACCAGACGGACAATCCCGGCCAACGCGGTCTCAGCGCCAACCTTGGTCGCCACA
>VBON01000061.1 GCA_005877525.1 Nitrospirota bacterium | reverse complement strand
CGACCGGACACGTTGGCAAAGCTCGAACAGCTCCGGGTGCCGGTCTTTCTGATGTCGCCCAAGACCATGGAGGACATTTTCGGGCATATTAATACCGTCGGGCGTCTTGTAGGACATGAGAAAGAAGGCCGCCTGGTAGTGCAAGGTTTGCGTGACCGTCTGGCCGAGGTTGGCCGGAGATTGACACGCGCCAAACGAATTCGAGTCTTCTACGTCGTCAATACGGACCCCCTGATCAGCATCGGGTCCGCGAGTTTCATTCATCAGATGGTTGAACTGGCCGGAGGAGAGAACATCGCGGGCCGTATGACGATGCCATATCCTAAAGTATCACTTGAGGAAGTAATCAGGAAGGATCCAGAAGTCATCATATTTCCTATCGGCACTACAGAGGGGATCCCTGAGGCCGAACAAAACGGATGGCGAAAGTGGACGGGGTTGTCGGCCGTCGCCCATAACCGCTTGTATCAGGTCCAAGGAGTCTTAGTGAATCGGCCGGGTCCTCGTGTGGTGGAAGGGATAGAAGTGTTAGCTCATCTGCTGCACCCTGAACTGTTCTCCTCAAAGGAAAGTGCACGGTAATGGAAGCTTTCGCCCACGCGGGAGTCCACGCAGACAGGCTGCTCCCGACCTTGACGCTTCGCCGCTGGGTAAAGACCATCGCCGTGCTGATCGTGCTGTCATTCTTGGGCTTGCTGATCTGTCTTCAGTATGGCACCGAGCGCATTCCCTTTGGGACGATGCTTCGTCTGCTCGCAGGCTCTGACTCCCAGGCGAGCACGGGTCCCAGTCCCGCCGTCATCCTATGGGAAGTCCGGCTCCCGCGTTTGCTTTTGGCCTTTCTCGTGGGAGCGAGTCTCGCCACCGTCGGCGTCACGTTACAGGCTTTGCTACGAAATCCGCTGGCGGACCCCTACATCCTCGGAATTTCCAGTGGCGCGGCGCTCGGCGCGGCCCTCGCGGTCCAGTTCGGTGTGAGTTGGGCCTTCGCAGGATTTTCGGCCATCCATCTGTTCGCCTTTATCGGCGCTGCGGTCACGATGATTGGGATCTATCACATTGCGGCAGACGGGGGCCGGATTCCGATTCAGACGCTTTTGTTGGCCGGCGTTATCATCAATGCCATCCTCTCCGCGCTGATTCTGTTCATCACGTCGCTCTCCGACTCCACGAGTGCCTTCCGCCTGTTCTTCTGGTTGATGGGAAGTTTGGCGACGTTGGGATACGCGGGATTGCTGGCGCTAGCCGTCTATGTCGTCCTCGGCTTGGTGGTGCTGTTCGGCGAGGCGCGGCATCTCAATCTGCTATCGCTGGGGGAGGAACCGGCTAAAGGATTGGGACTCGAAGTAGAACGCATCAAACGCGTCATTTTTTTTACTTCCGCTCTCTTAACCGGGGCCGTGGTCGCCGTCAGCGGCCTGATCGGCTTTGTCGGCATGATCGTTCCCCATGGCGTGCGCATGGTTCTCGGTCCGGATCACCGACTGGTGCTTCCGGCGGCCGCTCTCGTCGGTGGTACCTTTCTCGCGATCGCCGATACGATCGCTCGCAGCCTCTTAGCCCCCACAGAGTTGCCAGTGGGTGTGATCACGGCGCTGTACGGCGGTCCCTTTTTCATCTACCTGCTGATGAGCCGGCGTAAAAGCCACATGGGTTAGAAATGGACATCAACTACCACCTCGACCAGGTTTCCTTCCGCTATTCGGATCAATGGGTTCTGCGGGACTTCAGCCTGGAAGTGCATGAGGGGGAGATATTGGGAATCATTGGTCCCAATGGATCGGGGAAAACCTCGCTGCTGAAATTGATGGCCGGCTTGCTCTATCCGCAGGCCGGGCGCCTCACCCTGCGAGGTCAGGATATTTCGACCCTGGATGCGCGGGCGCTGGCGCGCCAGGCGGCGATGGTACCGCAGGAGAACCATGTGCTCTTTCCCTTCACGGTCGCCGAGGTGGTCCTCATGGGTCGGTTCGTCCATCAGAACGGCTGGGGCTGGGAATCGCCGGAGGATCTGCGCATTGCCCGCGCCGCCATCCAAGTCATGGACCTGGAGCCGTTGGTCGACCGAACCTTCCAGGAGTTGTCCGGTGGGGAACGGCAGCGGACCATCATTGCCAGAGCGCTGGCCCAGCAAGCTCCGATCTTATTGTTGGATGAACCGACCGCCTTCCTGGATATCAAGCATCAGCTCGAGATCTACGCGACATTGAGAAGGTTAAATCAGGACCGGGGAGTCACGATCGTCGTGGTCTCGCATGACCTCAACCTGGCGAGCCAGTATTGCCAGCGCCTGTTGTTGTTGCATGAAGGGCGGCGTTTTTGCACGGGATCCCCGGCGGAAGTCCTCACGGCTGAAAATCTAGGGATTGTGTACGGCTGCGAGGTGCTCATCGATCAGCACCCGGAAGCCGGCACACCGCGGATCACCCTTCCGGCGCTCGTATCCGTCGGCGGGGTGTTCAAGAACGATACGAGGACAACACTTTTTTAGGAGGGGAGCCAGCAAGAAAGGGACGACACACTCAGGGGAAGATGGTGAAAGTCCATCACGGTGCCGCCACTGTAAACGGAGAGCGCTCTGCGGAAAGGCCACTGGTGAAGGACGTGACCCGTTCAAATGTGAAACCTTGAACGAACACGTCCTTACTGGGAAGGCGCAGGAAGCACAACGACCCGCAAGTCAGGAAACCCGGTTGTCGGCCATATCGAACTGCCCTTCGAGCACAAGGGAGGTTGCGTCATGTCACGATTGTCCGCCGTTACCGGGTTGTCTTGTTCGTGTCTGCTTGTAGTTTGGCCCCTCATCGGTCTCGCGGCAGATCCCGTCTCCGAAACACTGCCGGAAGTAGTCGTCTCGAGCACTCGGTTGCCTGACGCCCCCGTAGATCCTTTCACTCTCCCAGCGAAAGTGACCGTGATCACCGCCGAAGACATG
Source organism: Nitrospirota bacterium (assembly GCA_005877525.1). GTDB lineage: Bacteria > Nitrospirota > Nitrospiria > Nitrospirales > NS-4 > NS-11. Next base: position 6,876 of record VBON01000061.1, on the reverse strand, counting down.
GCTCGCTCGGGAGCCAAGACGGTTCAAGAAGCGATTCAATGGGCGACCGGCATTGTGATGTTCAATGAAGTGGGTAATGAATTCGAACAACGGGTAGATTTGCGCGGCTTTAACGGTCAGCCGGTATCGGGCACAAGTGTCTTTGTGGACGGGGTGCGAGTAAACGAGCCGGATTTTAACGGGGTCAACTACTATCTCATTCCCGTTGAGACCATCGAACGAATTGAAATTCTCCCAGGCGCCTCAGCGATCTACGGAAAAAATGCCCTGGGGGGCGTCATCAACATCATCACCAAACGGGGCACAATGGCTCGCTCGACCACCGGCGAAACGTTGTTTGGCATCTTTAATCGGCAACGGTACACCATTAATACGGCGGGCCCGGTGGGCAAGTTTGACTATTTTGCCAATTTCAGCAGGGAGACAGAAGACGGTTTCCGCGACGAGTCCGATGCCCGTATTTCCAGGGCAACGGGAAAATTGGGGTATCGGCCGACCGACCGCACCGATTTGTCCGTGTCTTACAATTACGTCAGAAGCCACTTAATGGAGGCTGGCTCCCTGCCGCTCAGTGTTGCGGCTTTCGATCGGAAGGCGAACTTTACGCCCGGAGACTTTAATCTCTCTGAGGTGAATTTTGTGACCCTCTCGGGGCGGCAGCAGCTGCCACTTGGATTGTCCCTCACCGGGAATCTCTTTTACCGGCACTTGGCGCAGGAGCTGTTTACGGTGGGGCAGACGAGCATCAGCGATCTTCAAAATAAAATAGAGGCTCGCGGCGGGACGGTCCAGCTCGGACAGGACGCCATGCTGTTCGGACGAAAGAATGTCTTCACCGGAGGCGCGGAATTCACTCGCAATGACATCGGCAGCCGGTCGTTGTCAACGTTCACCGGCTTCGGCTCGTTTCCAGGGTCGACGACGACAGGGGAAGACATCTTCGCGCTCTTCGCGCAGGACTCTTTCTCGATCCTGCCGCAGCTGATCCTCACGGCAGGCGTCCGGTACGATCACGACCAATTCAATTTCTCCGACGATCTCAGTCCGGTCAATAATGGAAGCACACGGTTCAATAGGACGACGCCCCGCGCGGGGCTGACTTACCTGATCACACCTTCCAACAGTCTCTATTTCAATTTTAGCCAAGGATTCCGTGTACCGATACCGACATTTAATGAATTGTTCGCCTTGGGACCATTTGGGTCCAATCCGAATTTGAGGCCGGTTCGCTCCAATAATTATGAAATTGGGACGAAGAACCGGATCGGCTCGCAGCACGAATTGCAGGTGGCGCTGTTCCAATCGGACGTGCGCGATGAGATTTTCTTCACGTGTATCCTCTGCGACTTCAGTACCGGCGACGGGCAGAATCGCAACATTGATCGATCGCGGCGGCGGGGGGTCGAAGTCACGGCGAAAGGGAGATACAGCAAATACTTTGATGCGGTAGTCAATTACACGTACACCGAGGCCCACATCTTAACACCCATTCGACTCTCATCGACGCAAGTGGTGACTCCCGGTGATACTTTTCCTCTCGTACCGAAACACCGGTTAGGGGTCACCGGCAATGTTTACCCGGCGACAGGGTGGACAGTATCCCTGATGGGCTTGTACGTGAGCACCCAGTTTTTCTTGAACGATGAAATCAATGCGCAACCGCGTCTGCCGGGATACTTTCGAATGGACGCGCGCGTAGCGTATGAACGGCCAGTGCCGGGCGGCCTGCTCAAGGCGTTCCTGATGTTGAACAATATCCTCGATCAGAAGTACTCGACCTCCGGGATTCTCGCCAGCAATGCCCTGACAGGGGGTGGCGCGATAGAGAGATTCATTGTGCCGGCTCCCGGCATCGCGATTTATGGTGGATTGAGCTATACGTTTAATGCTCTGTAAGCCGGCTGGAGTATTGGGAGGAAAGGTCGCGGCTCATCATGGCCGGTTCGGACGATCACATCGCAGTGAGCCGCCATCGGCGGCGCATTGGCAAGGGAGGCTGAAGATGCGCATCACGAAAGTCTACACTCGCACGGGAGATGCCGGACAGACGCGGCTCGCAGGAGGGCAGCAGGTCTGGAAGGACAGCCTGAGAGTGGAAGCCTATGGAACCGTCGATGAGTTAAATGCCTCTCTCGGCGTCGTGCAGGCGGCTCATGCTGAAGTTCGGGCCGCAAAGCCACAGGCGAGGCGGCTGAGCGACGAACTTCTCTGGATCCAGCACAAGTTGTTCGACGCGGGAGCCATTCTGGCCACCACGCCCGGACAAAGCTTCGCATCCATGCCGGTCATGACCGAAGGGGACGTGACGCGACTTGAGCGTCTGATGGATGAATGCCAAAAAGAACTGAAGCCCTTGAAAGAATTCATCCTCCCGGGCGGCGGCAAAGTATCAAGCCTGTTGCACCTGGCGCGCACCATCTGCCGGCGCGCGGAGCGGGTGTGCGTCCGTTTGTCGAAGGAGGAGCCTGTAGACGCTCGGATCGTCAAGTTTCTTAACCGCCTGGGTGATGCGTTGTTCGTTCTGGCGCGATGGATCGCCAAGACACACAAAGAGCCTGAAATACTTTGGCAGCGCGAAGTTGCCCAGCCGGGTAAACCAGGCTGAATCCCCACCATGCCGGCGCGCACGCTTATGGTTCAGGGAACCGGCTCGGATGTCGGAAAATCCGTGCTGGTGGCGGCGCTCTGCCGACTGTTTCTAGGCAGGGGCCTTCGCGTGGCTCCTTTTAAAGCCCAGAATATGTCCAATAACTCCTTCGTCACGCCGGACGGCAGGGAAATCGGGCGGGCCCAGGCTGTGCAAGCGGCCGCCTGTCGGTTGTCACCGCGCTCAGATTTTAACCCGGTCTTGATCAAACCGTCGGCAGAGTGCACCGCACAGCTGATCGTCAATGGAAAGGTGGCCGGATCTCTGGTGGCATCGGATTTCGGCCGCGTTCGTCGCGAGTGCTGGGGACAGGTTCAGGAAGCCTATGGGCGGCTGGCGGCGGAGTTTGATCTTATCATTCTCGAAGGGGCGGGCAGTCCGGCTGAGGTCAATCTGCGTGAGCACGACATTGTCAATATGCGAATGGCACGTTATGCCCGCGCGCCTGTGATTCTTGTCGGGGATATCGATCGCGGCGGAGTTCTGGCGGCTGTGGTCGGCACCATGGCCCTGCTGTCCGTTGAGGAGGCCGAGCTGGTCAAAGGTTTTGTGATTAATAAGTTTCGTGGCGATGCGGGATTGTTGACGGCTGGCCTGAAAGTTGTGGAGACCCGGACCGGCCTTCCATGTCTTGGCGTGCTGCCGTATTGTCGTGATCTGTGTCTTCCAGAGGAAGATGCAGTCACGTGGAAGTCGGTATCGAGACGTTCCGCCGAGCGCCCCGATGTGCTCATGATCGGGGTGGTGGATATTCCCTGCATCTCCAATTTCACTGACCTGGATCGCCTGCGCGCAGAGGGTGATGTCGAACTGGTCCGGATCAGCGGATCCGAGGAGCTCTTGCTGGACGCCCTGATCCTGCCGGGAACGAAGAATACGCCTCAGGCTCTGCGATACCTTCAAGACTGTAGGATCGACCGGCTAGCCCGCCGGATTCTGGCAGAGGGCGGAAAGGTAGTGGGACTGTGCGGAGGCTATCAACTTCTGGGGAAACGGATTCTGGATCCATATCAGATCGAATCGACTCATAAGGAACTCATGGGGTTGGGGTTGCTGGATGTTGAAACCACTTTTGGCCCTGAGAAGGTAACGGTTCAAGTGACGGGGATTCATCGAGCGAGTGGAAGCCCTATTGAAGGCTACGAAGTGCATATGGGACGAACCGTCCGCGGGAAGGGTGTCGAGCCGCTCTTTGATATTCAGACCTTCGCAGGAGCGGACGTTCAAACTGAGGGGGCAGTCTCGGATAACGGCCGAGTCATGGGGACCTATGTGCATGGGGTCTTCGATTCTTCAGCTTTTCGTCGCTGTTTTCTCAATCGCTTACGGAGCGCACGGGGCTGGAGTCCCGTTGAACCGGAAGCAGAAACATCTCTCGATCGAGAACTGGACCGGTGGGCAGCCTATGTGGAACGCCATCTAAACTTTTCAGCACTTGAAAGGATTATTGGCGGTGGCGTAAGACCTGGTTGACCCCCAATGTCTTGGGGTAATTGTTTTTATCGCGATCTCTGGTCAGCATTCACCACCTGATGCATGAACTTCATAAAATTATGCGGAGGTCTCTCGTTTTTTTGTGGATCAAATATTGCCTTGGAGGAAGTGGCATGAAAAAGGCCTCTGATTGATCCCTACGAAAGGAGGAGAGGAGACCTTTGAAATCGGAGGTAACCCTTTGACAGTGTGTGAAAACGGTCGCCTAAATTTTGAGCATCGATAGAATGAAGACTGATGCTGCTTCAGGAAAGCAGCATACACAGGACAATTCACAGCCTGTCCACAGAAATTGTGGAAAGACCGTAGGTGTAGTAATTTTAACCAGCGCACTGTTGCCTCACTAGACTAAGCAAATTCAGCGGGCAATCACTGAAGCGCCAGGGTCCATGCGGTCTGCAGAGAGTGCACCTGCGAATACACGCCCGGTGCGCTCTCTTCAGTGCGGACGTAAAATTTTTCTCTATGAATGATGCGAGAAGCTGTGCGCCGCCTCTCGCGTATCTGCACTGAATCAGCGTGCGAGATTGTTTTGCCTTGTCACTGTGAGTCGCGACGAACGGATGATTGCGTTTCCCATAACGGGTACAGCATCTAGGGAGAAAAGATTTTTCCGCTACGATTGCTTGTTCCCTTCATGGCAACTATGCTGCGTTGCTATAATCGCGTGCAGGAGAAATTCCCACTTGCCCAAAATCATTACATCACGTCATCGCGAGAGTGAAACTGGACGGGCTCGTCTGTACATTAAGAGTCGGCTCATGCTGCCTACCATTCCGCTCGCGATGGTGACATTGCTCACGGGCTATGGAAGTCTTGCGTTTATGTGGTTTCAGGACACCTTGACGCTCCAAGCGCTCCTCGCTAGCACGGCACTCTTTGTAGTTGGCGCGATTTTTGGATGGGCGCATGTCCGCTACGAACGCTATTTGGTCAGGACCTGTCCAGAGTATTTGGCGCGCAAGCACAAGCTGTTGGAAGCGGCGAAAGAATACAAGCGACCGAAACGGGATCTTCCAAACGGTGGTCCACACCACCGTGGCCGTCGCGTGGCTCTTCTAGGATATGCGGTGAGTATCCTGACGATGTTGGCAATGTCCGTGACCTTGGCCGACAGAGTCGGCGTGTATCCGGCCTTTTTTCTTCCGTGGGCCGGCTACTTTAATGCGAAGGTGATCTTCTGGCGAGAGCTGTTTGCCCAGAGATCGTCACCTTGAGCGAAGCGAAGGGTCTTGATTGTTCGCGGAATTTATCCTGAGCCTCGAATTGAGATCCTTCACAGAGTTTACCCTGAGCGGGCAATCGAGATGCTTCGCTTCGCTCAGCATGACAGGCGAAGGGTTCAGGATGACAGCGAAGGGCACACCATGACAGGTGCTTATGTGATTGCTTACCAAGTGCTTATGCTACTGCCGCACTCGCAAGAAGAGATAGCCGGCAAATGAAAGGAACAACAAGTTGGCTGACCATCCGGCGAGCAGAGGCGGAAACACGCTGCTCCGGCCGAATGCCAGGGCGACTGAGTGCATGGCCCAATAGGAAAAACCGATCAGTAGACTATATCCCACACCCTTGACCAATCCCGTCCCTCTGACGCCGGTCTCCATCAGGCTCATGGAGGTCCCGATTAATGCCATGATCACGCAGACGAACGGGAAGGCCGTGCGGCCGAATAGGTCGGTGGCGTACCGGGCAGGATTATAACCGTCTTCTCGGAGCCGATTGACGTAAGACGACAGATCGTGCAAGCTCAGTGCCTCCGAACTGACACGCAGCATTCGGCGGAAGTCCTCGGGTTTCTGATTGAGCGTGATCGGAAGGCGATCAAACGCCTTCGTCTTCACTGTCTGATCGGCGCCCACGATCCGGCTCATTCCCGACACAAGCAGCCATTGGCCATCCTCATTCAACAATTCCTGGGCGATCAGCACGTCTTGAATGCTGAAGTCAGGATTCAGGCGATAGAGGCTTATCCCGTAGAGTTTTAAGGGGTAAGCAGACGAACTCGGAAAGCAATTCAGATACGCGGACGCTGCCGGTATGACTTGGGCAACGAAACAGGCCCATGCCGACAAGGTCGTAACCGGATGAATATTCGCTGGACTATCCTCCGCCAAATCCCCCCGCATCAACGTCTGATTTCCGAGTCGAACCCAAATCTCATTCCCCTGAAAAAACGCGCGAGGGCTGTGTCGCTCGATCTGCATTTCCCGTACCAACTCTGCCTGCTGATTCGCCCCGGGGATGAAGGCATCGTTGGCCCAGAGCATCAGGAGACTTATGAGTTGTGCGACCACGAGAAAGGGAATCGCGACGCGGTAGAGACTGATGCCGCTGCTGCGCATGGCGGTGATTTCATGGTGGCGGGAGAGAATCGCGAGCGAGAGCAGTGAAGACATAAGAATGGCAAGAGGAGTGATCTGGAACAGGATGCTCGGAAGTTTTAAGACGAAGTACCACAGAACATAGCGCAATTCCGCCTGATAGCTGACAAACTTTCCACAAAGTCCACGATAAGATAGATCGTGGTCAAGCCGACCAGGCAGAGTCCAAATATCCGCAGATGTTCGCGTAACAAATAGCGAATGAGAAGAGTCATGCGTTCGTGTCTCCGTTAAGGCTGTACCCGTCGCTGAAAGAGGAGAAGCGCGATGACAGCGAATGCCAGATTCGGGAACCAAGCAGCCAGAAAGGGCGGCATCACGCGGCTGGAAACCCAAAAGTCGGCCATGACG
>VBON01000060.1 GCA_005877525.1 Nitrospirota bacterium | reverse complement strand
GCCGCGCACGGCTGGATCACCAGCATAGCCTGCAAGCAACGCCAACTGCCCGCCGGCGGACCGTCCTAAAAGCACCAGGCGATCTCCATCGAGCCCCAGATCAGCCGCGTGGGTCCTCAGATAGGCGATCGCTTGTCTCACATCCTCCAAGGCGTCTGGAAACTTATATTGAGGCGCCAGACGATAGTTGATCGCCGCTACCAGATAGCCCCGTCCCGCAAGATCGCGATTGAGGGCCGCAAATTCCCGGCTATTTCCGCTCTGCCAGCCTCCTCCATGAACAATCAGGACCCCTACCCGTTGGCCGGAACCGCGCTGGCTTGAGGGCTGATAAAGATCGAGGCTCAGTTCCTGGCTTTCATCCTTCCGATAGATCACGCTGGTCGGCTGAATGGCCGGCACGTCCACGCCCTTGAAGAGATTACTGAGCACAAGCGGGGTCGCTTTCCTCGCAGCATCATCGATACGGTCTGCTTCGGCCATCCCGAAGGAGTGTTCCAGCTGGGAGTGGAGTTCCCGAGCGATCAGAACTCCTCGTAAAACAGGTGTCACCGTAAAACACGCAGCGACGAGACAGAGCAGGGCGCCCGCCAGGCCGGTAGCCGAGAATGTGCCGCTGCGGGAAATCCCGAAGCCACCAAGAATCAGGAGCGTCAGCGCAAGCAGCGTAAGCCAATGTCCCCATTCCGTGACACCCAGCGCCACCATCCATAGCAGGTGCGTGGGCGCGGGTAAAAACGCCAATGCCCCGGCGGCGGTAAGCCCTATAGCCAAAATCAAACGACCGACGAGAAAAAATTTCGATGTTAGGAAATCCGACACGAGGGCCGTCTCGTAGTCAGAAAGAGAAATGCTAGATTGGCCAGTAGGACCACGATCATGACACACAACCAAAAGGAGGAAAAAATATTATGAAAATTAGCCCAACCTGGATCGCGGCCTTCGTTCTCACCGGCTTCACCGCCGGCTGTAGCTCGACCGGCACAAGCACCGACAATATGCAATCTGCATCCTTGTATCAGCGTTTGGGTGAGAAGCCGGCGATCACCGCCGTGGTCGATGACTTTGTGGCGCGGGTTGCTGCCGACAGCCGTATTAACGGCCGGTTTGCCAGTGCCAACATCCCGCGATTGAAGATGAACCTGGTGGATCAGATCTGCGCGGCCTCCGGCGGTCCCTGCGCCTACACGGGACGCGATATGCGCACCGCGCATGCTGGCATGGGAATTTCGAACGCCGACTTTGACGCATTAGTCGGGGATCTAGTCGAGACGCTGAACAAATTCAAAGTCCCTGATCGCGAAAAAAATGAACTCCTCTCGGTACTCGGGCCAATGAGGAAAGATATCGTGGAGAGACCGTAGCCTATCGTCGCAGTACAAGGACCAGGGGCAGCGCAATCAGTGCTGCCCCTTTTACACCCACCCGCCCTGGACGCGCCGAGACGCGTCCTTATCCCCTGTTATCCGTGGACCTCCTGCCCTGCCATCGCATCCGCAGACCGGGACTGAATCCCCGCTTCCATTTCCGGCAGAATCAGCTGATCCGGTTCTCCCAGATCCTTGATGTCGCGGAGGGCGGGAAGATCCGACAGATCGTTGAGCCCGAACGCTTGAAGGAATTGCTTGCTGGTGCCATACATGATCGGCCGGCCAGGGATATCTTTGCGCCCTACAATGCGAATCAAACGTCGATCGAGCAGGGTCCTTAAGACCCCGGCGGTATCGACGCCGCGAATCTGTTCGATCTCGCCCCGAACCAGCGGTTGTTTGTAGGCAATAATCGCGAGTGTCTCCATCGCGCTCCGAGACAACTTCGCACCTGCCTTCACCTTCTCCAGTCGCTTGATCCAGGGGGCACAGTCAACCCGGGTCGCGATCTGGTAGCCGCCGGCAACCTCGAGGACCTGAAGTCCCCGGCCGTCCGCAGCATAGTCCGTCTGCAAGGCACTCATTGCGTCACGGACTTCGGCCCGCGAGGAGCCTTCCAGCACGGTCACCAGCCGGTCCAGTGTGAGAGGCTCTCCTGCTACGAACAGGACCGCTTCGAGAATGCCCTTTAATCCGTTTACGGCTGAGATGAGCGGCATGTGGGCAGGGACGGTGACTGTCCTGCCGTTGCCGTGGCTGTTCAGACTCTCGTAGTCTGCGATCGCGCTTTCCGCCTCGATGTTCATAGCTGATCCTCTCCCGGTTGCATGGCATCCACGAGCTCGGGCAAAAAGGCCCGAGACAGTAGGATCGCTCCGAAAGTTTCCGGCTGAAAGACCCGCACCAGTTTCAACCGCATCAGTTCCAACAACCCCAAAAATGTGACGATCAGCACGAGCCGCCCGTCGGCTGGCAAGAATAACATGTCGAAGGGGACTGCCGCCGATTCCTCCAGCCTTTCCAGAATGTAGTTCATGCGATCTTTGACCGTCCAATGATCGGTGGTCAGTTCCAATAAGGCCTTCGACGGCGCCCGCCGAACGACGTCTTGGAGCGCGTCCATCAAGTCGAACAGCGTAAGTTCAAGAGGTGTCTCCTCACTCTCCCTCGGCGTCGCGCTCAGGAGCGGAGCACGTCTATACACTTCTCGCCAGAGTCGCTCGCGGTCTTGCAGATCGTACGCTGCTTCCTTGAACTGCTTGTATTGCAAGAGCTGGCGCACGAGTTCGGCTCGAGGGTCCTGTCCCTCTTCCTCCTCGCCATCCGGCTCGCTCGGCAGCAGCATCTTTGACTTGATGTGGATCAACGTTGCCGCCAGGACGAGAAATTCCCCCGCGACCACAAGGTTCAGCGACTTCATCAGATTAATATGTTCCAGATACTGTTTCGTGACGAGCGCCATCGGAATATCATAGATGTTGATCTCGTTTTTTTTAATCAAGTGCAGCAAGAGATCGAGGGGGCCTTCAAATTGCTCCAAGCGGATCAGGTAGGACGCCTCAAAGCTATCCAGCCCTGTTTCTACCCGCTCAGTCATAAGCCTCCGTGCTTGATATGCGGCTTGATATGCGGCGGGTTTCTACCAGATTTAGTATTCAAATGCAACAAGTCATTCCACATATTGTGGTCTCCGGATTTCAGCCATGACTCGGCGTAGTGCTTTCTCCTGTGCGGGTAGCCTGTCATTTCTTCGGTGTTTTGCGGAGCCGGACGATACCCTCGCGGATAAGTCGTTCGATCTCTGTGCCGACCATGGTCTTGGCGACCTCCGCCCTCGTCTTGCCGTGTATTCCGATCGACGCTAATTCATCGAGATAAAATGCCACCTCAGCGGATGGGCGTATGAGAATAGTGGCGCTATCGTTCTTGTTTGGTTGTCTCGCCATGACCCACAGTGTACCACAGCGCGATTCTTTTTGATAGCTATTTAGTAATGGCTACCCTTTCTTCAGGATGATGATAAACGCGATGAGAAAAATCGTCAGGCTCGCCGCGACGATCATGAGAAAAACGGGATTTTCGAAGCCGACCGAGGAGCGAGGGGTCGCGAACGTGGCACGGGAGAAGTTCGGCTCCTCACGATAGAACACTTTTGAGAAGTCATCCTTGGCTTGAAAGGCGGCATCGGAAAAACTGGCTTCACCCCGGAAAACCGCGCGGCGAAAATAGGTGTCCGCGCCGAACACCGTGGCCATAAAGAATGCGCTCTTCTCAAACACCGCTTCGGAAAAATCCGAGATGCCATCAAATCGACTTCCTGAAAAACCGGTACCCATCCTGAAATACGCGCGCGAGAAACTGGATTCTTTCTTAAACCACACCGAGAGGAAATTCGTGAGACCGTTGAAGCCGGCGCGCCGGAATGTCACCGGCCCTTCAAAGATCGCTTGATAGAAGCGGGAATTGGCCGAAAAGGCAGCCTTCTCAAAGGTCGTGGACTTTGTAAAAATACAGGCAAGATAGAAGGCGTCGCCAAGGTAGATGGCGTTCGAGCTGTCCACCGTCTCCAAGAAGACTGTGCGCGAAAGGTCTATCTCCTTCGTAAATGTCGTTCCTTTGAACGACACCGGTCCCTGGATGACCACCATATCGCCCAGCAGGCGATGTTCGGTCATATCGGGTTTGAGCTGCGTGTCAATGATCCCATCCACCACCGAGTTTTCGAGAACGAAGGATCCTCGGATCACTCTGAGTTCAGTGACCTTAGATTGGCTGAGTCTTGCGAGGACAGGTTCCGGAAGCGCAATCGACGCCAACGACACAGAGTCAAGCTGAGTCAGCAACAGATCTCCCTTGATCACGGCATTCATGAGCGACACGCCCTTTCCCGCGCGCAAGGCCCCCAGAATTTCTCCGACGCCGACCGCTCGCGCCTCGCGATCAAGTTTCGAGCACCCGGACGCGAAGTGGCGTATGAACAGCTGGGACTCTCCCGCCGGCTCGCGCTCCACCACGCAATCGGCCGAGGCAAGAGAACTGAGGGTGAGGAACGATAGGCCGGAGAAGAAGATACTCAGCTTGCGAGCAACTGACATCCTAGAAGGGATAATTGAGCCTGACAAAGACATTGTCGCCGTCGCGGCCATAGGCGACATCGATTCTTCCCACGATGTGCGGACGAGCCAACAGTGCTTCTCTCTCTATTCATTCATCACTAATTGCACGCCGAGGAGCATCAATCCCGAGGGAAGCAAAAACGGCCTGATCCATGATGTCGTTCGCGCAATTCCGTCTGCCATGGCGGAACCGGCTATAAACAGGGAGGTGAGCGCCATGAACCGGTGCTGCAGATTGACGATATCCATCGTGTTCTGATGGTCCAGATGCTGATGAAACAGGAGAGCCGCGCCGCCGAGCGCTAATAGGCCTCCCAACGCATAGGTGCTGGAAGCTTTCATGACCCGCCCTCGCGAGATCAGTGTCCAGAGTCCGAATGTTATCGTCAGTCCGTGTTTTACGTGATCGATCAATACCGTAGTGTATCCTACGTTAAAGTACGCCCATTAATGCCTGTTAATTACTGAAACGGACCCAGAGAACGCGTGACGATAGCGGCCCTTTGCGGGAAGAATCAACCCTTCAAAGGGGGAGATCAAAAACGGGTTGGGTGGATTCAGCGACCTGGCGTCACGATGATTTCGACCCGCCGATTGCGGGATCTCGCATCATCGTTGCTGTTGGCGAGGACCGGCCGGGTGTCGGCCAGGCCCATTGCGGAGAGCCTCCAGGGCTTGATGCCGTCCGACTCCTTGAGATACTTGACGACGCCCAGGGCGCGGGCAAAGGAAAGGTCAAAGTTCGATAAGAACCGTGGCGGCGGCTCGGAGCGAATCGGGACGTCATCGGTGTGACCTTCCACACGAACGTACGTGTTCGGGCTGACGCGGAGAGCCTCCGCGATCCGCCTCAACACCTTCAGGCCTCCGGGCTTGATCTCCGCGGATCCGGAATCATAGAGTATCCGTTCGGCAAGCACGACATTGACGGAATGGGCGTCCCCACGAACCGAGCTGGTACCCTTGGCGATTTCTTCTTTCAGGCTGGCTTCCAGATCGTGCAGCGCCTTTCGCATCTGCTCGTCCTTGGCCGCCAAGGTTGTCCGGGCGGCGCCCAGTTCCCTGTCCAGGCGCGCCTTCTCTTCGTCTCTCACTCTGAGTTCGGCTTGTGTAAGCGACGCGCCAGCGGGTCCGCTTTTTCTTTTACGCTGGGTTCTCCGTCGATCGCCGGTCTGGAACCTTCTGCGAGTTTCATCTGCGCAAGTTCTTTCTGCAGCTGGGCTATCTCGGTCTTGGTCCTGTTCAATTCCCGACTGGCGGCGAGGCTGCGGCCTTCTGCCTTCTCGTACGCCTCGCGGAGCGCTTCATAGTAATCTAAGGACACACATCCCCAAATTGCAGGGAAGAGGCAGGCCCAAAGGAGCCATCGATGAGACATCCGTGTCCTTTCTATCGGCTGGACTCAATATTAGGGAGTTTCTCTTAGAAAATCAAGTTTGCGTGTATTCTGTAGGATTTGCCAAACCGGAGAGGAATTTGTACACTACTACTTGAGCGCGTCACAGGCATGATGGGGGCGATCCGCAAATGGTACTTACATATATTTCAGATCCGTTGGATGAAGAGCATGCCAGCGGGCATTTCTATCATGTCTGCCGGGGAATCCTTCAGAAAGATGAAGTCCTGCCTCCTGCTGACGGAGAGCCGATCGCCTGCACGGGGTGCGGGGTGGAGTTGGAGCTGGAGGACTTTAAAGAAGCCCATCTGAAAGGGGCCGTCTAAGGGCGCCTTTCATACCGACCTGGCTCGCCGCAGGTCCGCCATTACACCCAGCCCACCCCGAGCCTGCCGAGACAGGCTCTTTTCCCGGAACTACCGATAGTTGGTGTACTGAAGATCGACGCCGAAATCCTGTGTCTTTAAGAATCCGATCACTGCCTGGAGATCATCGCGGCTCTTGCTCAGCACACGCACCTGATCCCCTTGGATCTGCGCCTGAGCCTTAAACTTGCCGTCTTTGATCGCCTTCACGATTTCCTTCGCCTTCTCGGTCGCCAGGCCGTTTTGAATTTTGGCGACCTGCCGCACTGTGCCGCCAAGCGCCGCCTCGACGTTTCCGAAGCTGAAGGCCTTGACCGATACACTGCGCTTGATCAGCTTCGTCTTGAGAATATCCACGACGCTCTTCAATTTGTACTCATCATCCGACACGACGACCAGCTCCCCTTCCTTTTCTTTCAACGTCAGCTCGGTCTTCGTGCCTTTGAAGTCGAACCGCTGAGAGACCTCTTTTAAGGACTGATCGACTGCGTTTTTCACTTCCTGTATGTCCACTTTCGACACCACGTCGAACGAATTCTGTTCCGCCATCTTCCGGGCCTCTCCTTTCTAATCTTGATATTTTTGAAAGCCTCAGCAGCAGGGCCCGGCCGGTATCTTGATGCCGCCGTCGCGAGGTACTGCTTCGCTCGTTGTCACTGGCTTCTTCTGGATCAAGAACCCGTACCATTTCACAATTGAGTCGACCAGGGCTACAACCGCGAGTACCACGACGATGCCGACCAGGGCGGCATCCAGGTAATAGGAAAACCCCTCGCCAGCACCTGCGGCCTTTGCCTTACCGACAAAGAACAGCACCAGTTCATATGAGGCCGAGAGCGTGATAGTGCCCACGAATACCATCGGCACCGCGGTGACCCAGACATATTGCGACTTATCCATCTTGATCAGCACTGTGGTACCGACGCAGAGCGCTAGCATACCCAGTAACTGATTGGCCACCCCGAACATCGGCCAGATCGTAGACACTGTCCCTGTCGCAAGCAGATACCCCCAGCTTCCAACGACGGCAAGACTTGCACCGATGACACCCGGCCTCCAGTTCAACTCCTTGAGAGACGGGTAGAAGGTGCCGCCCATTTCCTGGACAAGATAGCGTGCGACCCGTGTGCCGGCGTCGATCGTGGTGAGGATGAAGAGCGCTTCGAACAGCAGCGCGAACTGGTACCAGTAGGCCATGAGTCCCGCCATCCCGGGCAGCGCCGAAAAAATCTTGGCCATTCCGACGGCCAAAGAAACCGCGCCACCCGGCCTGCCTATGATCTCCTGCTCCACAAGCCGTGAGAGCTCCTGGATCTGCGCAATTGGATACCCCAGCGCCGCCAACGCCTCGGAGGACAACTTTGTATTAATTGCCAAGTAGTCGCCCGGCACGAGAATCGACGCGGCGATCAAGGCGACGACGCCCACAAAGCTCTCCATCAGCATCGCACTGTATCCGACCATTGCATGCGATTCCCGGTCAATCATCTTCGGCGTGGTGCCCGACGCCACCAATGAATGAAATCCTGAAATCGCCCCGCAGGCGATCGTAATGAAGACGAAGGGAAAGATCGGTCCCGAGATGATCGGTCCGCCGCCGGCAATGAATCCCGTTACCCGCGGCATTTCGATTGACGGCGCGATGAGCATGACGCCGAAAGCCAAAAGGATAATGACGCTCACCTTCATAAAACTGGAGAGATAATCCCGCGGGACCAATAGCATCCACACCGGCAGGACGGACGCCAGGAACCCATAGGCCGCGAGCGACCAGACCAACGTGTCGTGGTCAAAATCTAACCAGGGCGCGAGCGACGATTGCGCCACGACCCGCCCCGCGACGATCACCGCCAACAGCAACACCACCCCGATGAGCGACATCTCACCAACCCGGCCGGGACGCCATTGTTTAAGGTACCACCCCATCAGAAAGGCGATGGGGATGGTCGAGGCGAGGGTAAAGGTTCCCCATGGATTGTGGGAGAGGGCATTGACGACAGCAACCCCAAGACCGGCCAGCGCCACCACCACAATAAACAGGACCGCGAGACCCGTCGCCGTGCCGGTAATGGTTCCGATCTCGTCCCGCGCGATCTGCGGCAGCGAGCGTCCATTGCGCCGCATGGAAGCAACGAGGATCACGAAATCTTGCACGGCGCCGGCCAGCACCGCTCCGATGACCAACCACAAAAACCCCGGAAGAAAGCCGAATTGCGCCGCTAGAACGGGACCGAGCAGCGGCCCCGCGCCGGCGATGGCGGCGAAATGATGGCCGAAGAGCACCCATCGATTGGTCGGTGTAAAATTGGCGCCATCTCCAAGGCGGTGGGCCGGAGTGGGGCGACGGTCATCGAGTACCAGGACGCGGCGAGCCAGGAAACGCCCGTAGAACCGGTAGGCCAACACGTAAAAGCAGGCCGCGGCAACGACAAGCCAGAGCGCATTGACCTTCTCATCAGG
>VBON01000046.1:2991-7447 GCA_005877525.1 Nitrospirota bacterium | reverse complement strand
CCCGTCGTGGGGATCCCACAGGTCGATGCCATCTTCGCCGACATTGTGCATGGCGCGACAGATGTAGACGAAATGCTCGAAGAACTTGCTGGCGACGTCCTGATAAACGGAATTTTCCTGCGCGAGTTCGAGCGCAATCTGAAGCATGTTCAGACAATACATGCCCATCCAACTGGTCCCGTCCGACTGCTCGATGTGGCCGCCCATCGGAAGCGGAGCGCTGCGGTCAAAGACCCCGATATTATCCAGGCCCAGAAAGCCGCCCTGAAAGACGTTTCGCCCCTCGGCGTCCTTGCGGTTGACCCACCACGTGAAGTTCAGCAGCAGCTTGTGAAAGACCCGTTCCAGAAATCGCCGATCGCCAAGGCCGCTTCGCTTCTCATCGATCTTGTAGATCCGCCAGGCAGCCCAGGCATGCACCGGCGGGTTGACGTCGTTGAAGTTTCCCTCGTACGCGGGCAGTTGCCCGTTCGGGTGCATATACCACTCCCGGAGCAGCAGCAGCAGCTGGTCTTTTGCGAACTGGGGATCGACGAGGGCCAGCGGTACGCAGTGAAAGGCCAAATCCCATGCAGCATACCAAGGATACTCCCATTTGTCGGGCATGGAGATCACGTCGGCGTTGTATAGATGAGTCCATTCATGATTGCGGCCCTGCAGCCGCTCGCGAGGCGGCGGAGGACTGGTGGGATCGCCCCGCAGCCACCGGCTCACATCGTAGTGATAGAACTGCTTGCTCCACAACAACCCCGCGAAGGCCTGGCGCATGATATTCCGACCATCCGCGGAAAGATCCGGGGGGATGAGGGCAGTGTAAAACTCGTCCGCCTCCTGTTGTCGCTCCGCAAAGATCCGGTCGAAGCCGGCATCAAAGGGCTGACAGGTCGAAGTCAGGGCGTTGTTGGTCAATCGCAATCTCATCGTGATGTGCTTGCCGGGTCCGAGCAGTAATGGATAATGCGCTGACGCTTTGGTTCCGATTCGCGCCGGGTTCACGGCCTCCATGTCGCCATTGACGATATAGTCGTTGATGCCGTCCTTGAAATAACCGGAGGGGGCGGAAAGGTCGCTCCAGTCATTGCGAGGCACTCGTTTCGGGTTCGTCTCATTGTCTGTGAAGAGGATCTCCGGCGCGCCCTCGCAATACAGCCAGCGCTGCTCGTAATAATAGTGTTTCAACGCGATGATGCTTGTCTTGGATGAATTTGGCTCTTGACGGAGCTGTGGAGGCCGGGCATCGAGGCCCCACGACCAGGTATTCCGAAACCATACCGTGGGAAGCACCTGCAGCGGCGCCGGTTCTGGACCGCGATTGACAACATCAATGCGGATCAGGATGTCTTCTGGGGCAGCCTTTGCATATTCGATGAAGACATCGAAGTAGCGGTTCTCCTCAAATATGCCGGTATCCAGAAGTTCAAACTCCAATTCCTGACGGCCGCGGCGGCCATTCTCTTGCCTGAGCCTTGTATAGGGAAATTCCGCGTGCGGATATTTGTAGAGGTACTTCATATAGGAATGCGTCGGGGTGGAGTCGAGGTAAAAGTAGTACTCTTTGACGTCCTCGGCATGATTGCCTTCATTGCCGGTCAGCCCGAAGAGCCGTTCTTTGAGTATCGGATCCTGGCCATTCCATAACGCCAACGCGAAACAGATGTATTGCTGGCGATCACAAATGCCGCCTAAGCCGTCTTCTCCCCAGCGGTACGCCTTAGAACGGGCATGATCGTGCGGAAAATACTCCCAGAAGGAGCCCTGTGCGCTGTAGTCCTCCCGCACGGTGCCCCAGCCGCGTTCGCTGAGATAGGGGCCCCAGCGCTTCCAATTTTTTTTCCGGGCGGTGTCCTCCGCCAAGCGCTGCCCCTCTGCAGAAGGAGGGAATTTCGCGGGATCATTCATGGTTGTCTCTTTTTTGGCTCGTCGCCAAGCACGACGAGCGATAAGCGCAGGAATTCGCCTAGCGACCAGGCCTGAAAGGGACAGCCTCGCGGCTCTCCACCTTCTGCATCGGCGAGTTCGGAAATGTGTCCCAGGCCTATTTCTTTTAGATGCGCCTCAAGCGGAGGCAGGAAACGGCGTCGCGCGTCCGATTTCGCCTTTAGTGTCCCGCCACGGACTCTCACCCACGCTTCCACGAAAGGCCCCAGAAGCCAGGGCCATACTGTTCCCTGATGGTAAGCACGGTCTCGCTGCTTTTCATCGCCCTCATAATGAGAGACGTAGCCTGGTTCCTTGGGTGAAAGCGAGCGGAGCCCCAGCGGTGTCCACAACGCTGATTCCACGGCATCGACTAGGCGACGGGCCCGGTGTCCCCCGAGCACGGGAAAAGGTAAGCCACCCACGGCGAAAATCTGGTTCGGCCGGAAGGCCGTATCGCATGTCCCCGGCTGATGATCCACGTCCACCACGTCATAGAGGCATCCAGCCGCCTCGTTCCAAAATCGTCCGAGAAAGGTCTCGCTCGCGGGTGCCCAGAGTGTTTGCCACTGCTCCGAAAATTGGCCGCCGATCCGAAGCGCATTCAACCACAAGGCTTGCACCTCAACGGGTTTGCCGATCCGGGGAGTGACAGCCTGTCCATCCACCCGGGCGTCCATCCACGTGATCGCGAACCCCGGCTCGCCTGCAGCCAGCAACCCGTCAGTGTCCATGTGAATCCCATAACGGGTTCCCTTCGCATAGTAGCTGAGGATCGTTTCGATCGACGTTTGTAGCAGCCGCACGTCGCGGGCCGCGAGTTTCCGGGGCTGAGTTTTCCTGATTTCCAGGAACTCGTATGCGGCGATGATGAACCAGAGCGATGCATCCACCGAATTGTATTCCGGCGAGGCCCCGCCATCGGGAAAACGGTTGGGCAGCATGCCTTCCGACACGGCTTTTGCCCAGGCAAGGAGGATTTTCCGGGCTTCCTCAGTCTGGCCGGTCGCGAGGCACAATCCTCGGAGAGCAATAAAAGTGTCGCGACCCCAATCGGTAAACCAGGGATACCCCGCGATGATCGTCCGGCCCAGACCCTTCCGTCCCCGCTGCACGAGATACGCATCGGCCGAGCGATGCAAAGGGGTGGGAAACATCTGTCGGCGCTTGCGCTCAGCATCTCGAAGCTTCCGGAGTGTGGCCGCCGGATTGGTCATCGAGCCGTCCGGATGATCGTCGAGGGTTAAGAGCAGCACAGCTTCGCCGCTCGACAGGTCAAACTGAAGAACGCCCGGAGAAGCAAGATCCTCGGTGCTATCCAGACCCCGAGCCTGGTCTGCGCGATACTGGAAGCTGCGATACCAATCCGGTTGATGGACATATTCCCCGTTGGTGCACGCGAAAACTCCCGGCAGGCTCTCGTACGGGCGCCAGACAATCCCATGTCCTGAGTGCTGCGTGTCGAATCGAAACGCCGAGTTCTCATGATGCAGGTGGTGATAGTCTCTGCCGGACAGCAAAAGCCGCAGAAACAGCCGCGCTGATTCTCGCGGTCGGAGCAACCGCCAGGACAAAGCGGTAAGAGGCGCGCCATGCCTGACGAAGAATTGCTGCTCGATGGCGGTACCGTCCTCCAGGTCATATCGCCACCGGGGCCATGGCTGCAGCTCAAACCCCGCAAGCCGGCTGGCGCCATCCGGATGGATGATATCCGGCGCATAACACTGCGAGGACAGCGAAAAAGTCCCGGCTGGAGTCTGGACCCACGCCTCGTATCCGTTCACGAATACAAAGCGATCGGATGGCGGGGTGAGTGCACAGAGGAGCAACGCGTGATACCGCCGTGTTCGAATGCCGGCGACAGTACCGGACGCGAATCCGCCCAACCCGTCCGGTTCCAGCCACTCGGCGTCAAGAGACACGTTCAGTGGCAATCAGTTGTCCTCCATCTTCGCTATAGACCTATTAATTCGCGAAGGCAAGTTTTCCGGTGCTCTCACCTTTTGCTTGTCGGCCATAAGCTCTCCCGATAGACTACCGCCGGTCAAGGAGGCCCCGTGGACGACGACGAACCCATCAGCCGATATCTCTCCATGCTCAGATCCGAGCGCGGGTTCCCGGTAAATACACTTACGGCATACCGCTCGGACCTCGTTAAGCTGTTAACCTTTCTTCGGAAAGAAGGCCGAAAAGCTCCAGCGGCGCTCTCGCGGCGGGACGTGCCGGCCCTGTTGTCATTTTTGCAACACCAGGCATTAAGCTCGGCATCGGTGGCTCGATGTCTGGCCGCCTGGCGAGGGTTTTACCGGTTCCTGCTCAGTGAGGGTGACATCCAGGAAAATCCCTTTCTGAATTTGACATCACCCAAGGCGACATTACGGCTTCCCAAGACCTTGCATCTTGAGCAGGTGGAACGTTTACTCGAGGCCCCTGGAAAGGCGTTCAGGAGCGGACGCCGTCAGCCTGATGCATTACGCGACGACGCCATGCTGGAAGTCCTCTATGCTACCGGTCTTCGCGCCACCGAACTTCTGACCTT
>VBON01000046.1:0-2946 GCA_005877525.1 Nitrospirota bacterium | reverse complement strand
AGCGGGTAGTTCCGCTCGGTGAAACCGCGGTCATGAAGTTGCGTGCGTACCTCGAACGAGGCCGGCCCGCCCTGCTGAAGACCCGGGTCTCCAATTGTCTCTTTGTTACCCGCTCGGGTCGCGGCATGACACGTCAGGGGTTTTGGAAGCTCCTGGGCCGGTACGCTCGCTCGGCCGGGATCTCGCGCCGCATCTCGCCGCACATGTTGCGGCACTCCTTTGCAACCCATCTCTTAGAGGGCGGAGTAGACCTCCGGGTCGTCCAGACTCTGCTCGGGCACGCCGACATTGCGACCACGCAAATCTATACGCGGGTTGAGCGGCAGCGTCTCAAGAAACTCCATAAGCAACACCATCCACGGGGGTAAGACACGGTTTGGGACGGGAGGTTTTCATTGACAGTTCGTGATGAACTTGGTAGATTCTCTCAACTGTTTTGGCGGTATCGAACACAATAGCATCCGGGCGGATAGCTCAGTTGGTCAGAGCGCTGCCCTTACAAGGCAGAGGTCACAGGTTCGACCCCTGTTCCGCCTACCACGGTATCACAAGACTTTGTTTTCGGGGCCGTCGTTCAGCCTGGTTTAGGACGCCAGATTGTCAATCTGGAAGTCGCGGGTTCAAATCCCGTCGGCCCCGCCATTTAGCGTCGTTGGCCCCTAACTTGGCAAGGTAAAGGTTTCACGCACACGATGCTTTTTCGTTCAGGTCTGTTTGGGCTACTCTCCTCCCTCAGTCTTGTTTCGAAGGTTGTTCTCCTCGTTCTTCTGGGGTTCTCCGTCTTCTCCTGGGCGCTGATCCTCTATAAGTGGCGATTCTTCCGGGATCAAGAAGCAGCAGACGAGCGTTTCTTGCGGGCCTTTGAAAAGGTCCATGACCCCCTCGAAGCGTTTCGAAGGGTCGACCGGCATCGTAGCAGCGGCGTGGCGGCGGTCTATGCCGAAGTCGCGAAATGCTATCAGGTGCTCGGGAACGGGGCGATCAAGGGCCGGGAGATTGCTCCGGCCGCGGACGAGACCGACAAGATACCGACCCAGTACTATGTGGAGCGCATCCTCGGCCATGCCATCCAGGAACAGATCAGCCGCAACGAAACCTACCTGCCGTTTTTGGCCACGACGGGGAATATCACGCCGTTTATCGGTTTGCTGGGGACGGTACTGGGCATTATTGACGCCTTTCGGGAGATCGGCGTCCAGGGGACGGCGAGTATCTCAGCCGTGGCTCCAGGGGTGGCCGAGGCGCTGGTGGCGACAGCTGCCGGCTTGTTCGCCGCGATTCCGGCGGTGATCGCGTATAACTACTTCTTGGGTCGCGTGCGCAGGCAAGCCTCCCGCATGGAGCGCTTCGGGATCGACTGGATGAATGTGTTGGCACGCCGCAAAGTAAAAGAGAGCGTGAGGCAATCATGACAGGGACTGAGCGGCCTCGATTCATGGCGGAAATCAATGTGGTTCCCTTGGTGGATGTGGTCTTGGTCCTGCTGGTGATTTTTATGGTCACGGCACCGATGTTGTACCGCGGGCTGGACATCAATCTGCCGCAAACCGCCACCAATACGATCAAACCGGAACAACGGGTGGTGTTAACGGTAGAACGCGATCGGCGAATTTTTCTCGATAAGGAGATGCTGTCGCCGGTACAACTTCAACCGCGGCTGCGCACGCTTCGGTTGGGAAATCCCGACGTCTCGGTGTTTCTCCGAGCGGATCGTGACGTTCCCTACGGAACGGTCGTGCAGGTCATGGATTCGATCAAGAAGGCTGGAATCGATAAGCTTGGCATGGTCACCGACCCGCTTCCGGAAGAGCGAGTTCGTTGAGAGAAACGTGAGACTGAATATTCGCAGCAGCGATCGTGGTCGGTGCATTCTTGGAGCGACGGACGCTCAGCAGGAGTGAGCTTGGTTTAGAGGAACTGGCATGGACACGAGTGAGCCCATGATCATCGGGATCCCTCCGGACATGCGCCGTCCGACGATCGTTTCGGTCCTCGGGCATCTATTCCTGTTGCTGGTGTTGACCGCCGTGCCGTTAATGAGACTTCCGGCCCGGGACGCCGGTTCGTATCAGGTGGTCCTGATCTCGCCGTCCAGCGTGCGGCCCCCGGCCCACCCACCGGAGAAGACGCCGGTTCCAACACCCCAGGTGCCGGCATCTGCTGCATCTCCTCCGGTGCAGAAGCAGGCACCGACAGTGAAGTACGAGATACCTGCCCCGCCGATGGAAAAGATTCCCGCGCGGGTGCCTTTGGAGGCTGTGCCTGCCGCTCGCATTCCTGTCATTTCACCCGCCCGCCCGGTGCCTGCGAAGCCCAGTCGGATGACCGATCTGCTCCGCAGCAAGGAGATTGCGCTTCCGCAAGAGGTCGCGCCAGCCTCCGACTCCAGTCCACCGCAACCAGCGCGCATTCAGGTTCCCAAGCAGGAAGTTCCGGCAAAACCGCCCGCGGACAACACCTTATTCGAGACGCTAAAAAACGCTGAAGACAGGCTGAATGCACCCGTAGCTCAAGCTCCATCCACGCCGAGCACGGCCGTCGCGTCGTCGAAACCGTCTCGGACGGCTGAAGAGGTCACACGCCAACTCAATCAACTGTCCCTACCAAAGACGCTCAAGCCGCTCGCGCCATCTCTCAAAGCAACGGAGCGAGAGACCCAAGCCCCTCAGCGTTCGCTTCAAGAAGAAGTCACCCGGATGTTCGCCACAGCTCCGCCTGCTCCTTCTCAGGAAAGCCCGGTTTCGAAAGCAGAACCGGTTCGCCAGGTTGCTGCCGTCAATCCCACGGCGGGCACTACCCTGGCTGCGACCCTGGAGCGCTGCCCTCCCAAGGCGAAGCGATATTGCCCATTGCTTGAGGCGGCCATTAACCGGCTCTGGAACGCCGACTACAATCCAGATGTCCGGCGCGTGCTAGAATCGGCGGGAGACTCTGCTACCTTGATAC
>VBON01000045.1:11159-20326 GCA_005877525.1 Nitrospirota bacterium | reverse complement strand
GGTCCACGGCCGCGGTGACTTCCACCACAGAACGGCTGAAGAGGCCGAATGCTCCCCCGCCGCTTTTCACCTCTCGGGTGGAGAGAATCACGGCGTCAGGACCCAGTTCTTCCTTGACCGCCCGCAAAGCGTCACGCATGTCGAGTGCGCGGAAGGTCTTAATTTGCATCAGCGATCCTCACAATCTCGAGCGACTGCAGGCGGACCTGCCCCTCCACTTCATTGAGTGAGAGCACCGGGAGCGTTGAAAGTCCCCGCTCGATCAACCGCCGCAAATGGGGACGCAACGGCGGCGAGCAGAGCAGCACCGGCTGAACTCCCCGGCTGATCGCCCGCTCCGCCGCTTGCTTGATCGCTCCCTGAACCCGCTGCGCGAGGCTGGGCGCGATTGAGAGATAGGCCCCTTGGGCATGAGGTTGGATCGCTTCGGCGAGCTGGCGGTCCAGCATAGGATCCAAACTGATCACGCTCAGCGCGCCATCGCCCCCCAGATGTTGGTGCGTGATGGTGCGCGACAGGGCTTGACGGACGTACTCGGTCAGGGCGTCGACATCCTTGGTCGCCGGCGCATAGTCGGCGACGGTCTCGAGGATCGTCCTCAAATCGCGAATCGGCACCCGCTCACGCAGAAGATTGCAGAGCACGCGGACCAACCCGCCCAGCGTGATGGCCTGCGGGATCAACTCTTCCACGACCTTGGGGGCGACCTTCGCCATCCGATCGAGGAGCGCCTGGGTCTCCTGGCGACCGAGCAGTTCGTGCGCGTGCCCGCGAATCAGTTCCGTGAGATGCGTGGTAATCACCGAGGCGAGATCGACAACCGTGTAGCCCATCAGTTGGGCCTGCTCCCGCTTGGAATCCGGGACCCACAGGGCCGGTAATCCGAAACACGGCTCTCGCGTTGCGATCCCTTCGAGGCCTTTCTCGGCGGTCCCAGGATCGATTGCGAGCACGTGCCCCATCATGACTTCGCCGCGCACCAACTCGGCCCCTTTGATCAGGATCGTATAGCCATTTGGTCGCAGCTGCAGGTTGTCGCGGATATGAATGGGAGGCGCCATGAAACCCAAATCCTGCGCGATTTGTTTGCGGATGGCTTTGATCCGTTCCAGGAGTTCTCCGCCCCGATCCCCGTCCACCAAACCGATCAAGCCATAGCCGACTTGCAGCTCCATGAGATCCACGGGCGCGGGCGTCTCGAGCATATCCGTAGGTTTGGCCGCGCCCCCGATGGCCGTGCCCGATGCTCCCGGAGATTCCATCGCTCCGGCCAGCGCGAGCTCAGATTCTTGGGTCGTGTTGCGGAGCTGATAGGCAAGGCCGCCCAGCAGCGCAGCAAGAAATAAGAAGGCGGTGTGCGGAAGCCCGGGAATCAACCCGAGGATGGCCAGAAGCCCCGCGGCGGTTCCGATCGTCTTCGGATTCATCAGCACCTGACGCGCGATGTCAGCGCCGAGATTCGATTCGGACGCCGCACGGGTGACGATCAGGCCTGAGGCGGTGGACATGAGCAACGCGGGAACTTGCGCCACCAAGCCCTCGCCAACCGTCAGAATGGTATAGTTTTGAGCGGCCTGCACCAGGCTGAGGCCTTGCTGGAGCACCCCAATTGCGAGCCCGCCGATGATGTTGACCATGATGATGATCACGGCGGCGATCGCGTCGCCTCGGACGAATTTACTTGCGCCATCCATCGCGCCGTAGAAATCCGCCTCATCAGCGATCTCCTTCCGGCGTCGTCGGGCTTCGCCTTCATTGATGAGTCCTGCGTTCAAATCCGCGTCGATGCTCATCTGTTTGCCCGGCATGGCATCCAACGTGAAGCGCGCCGCGACTTCTGCGATACGGCCGGCGCCTTTGGTGATCACGACGAAATTGACGATGACCAGGATGGAGAACACCACAATGCCGACCGTATAGTTTCCGCCCATGACGAAATTGCCGAACGCTTTGATAACGTCTCCCGCGGCGCCCTGGCCTTCGTTCCCGTGCAGGAGGATCAACCGGGTGGCCGCGATGTTCAGGGAGAACCGCAGCAGGGTCCCCACTAAGAGGATCGAAGGAAAGGCAGAGAACTCCAGCGGGCGGCGCACGTGCATCGAGACGAGCAGAATCACCACTGACAATGTGATGCTGAGACTCAGCAGCAGGTCCAGAATCAGGCGCGGCAAAGGAAGCAGCATCACCATGAGAATGCCGACGACGCTGACCGACAGCACTTCTTCATCCAGTCCGGCCCGAGGATCTTGGGTTCCGCCGTCGTGTTCGCCATACTACTTCCTAGAGGCTCGATTCGTGCTAGGGGGCTTGACGCGCGAGGCTTCATCCCTACAGCCGTCCTTTCGAGCGCAATACCAACGCGAGGATCTCAGCCACCGCCTGATAGAGCTCCGAGGGGATTTCCCGCCCCAGGTCCACCAGCTTATGAAGACTTCTCGCCAATGGTTTGTTTTCGATGATCGGGACGCCGTGCTCAGCCGCCACCTGCCGGATGCGCTCGGCAATGTAACCCGCCCCTTTGGCCACGACCGTAGGCGCTGCCATTCGTATGCCGTCGTACTTTAAAGCGACCGCCAGATGGGTGGGATTCGTGATCACCACATCGGCTTTCGGCACTTCCTGCATCATGCGACGCCGGGCCCTTTCGCGCTGAAGAGTTCGGATGCGGGACCGGATCAATGGATCGCCTTCCGTTTCCCGCTGCTCCCGCTTGACCTCTTCGCGTGTCATTCGCGCCAGGACGCCGAGCGCGCCGGCGATCCAGAGGGTCAATGACCACGCCAAGCGCCCAGCCTGGAACAACACCGCCTGCGGCTCCATCTGGAGCATGAGAGGCAATGCCAGGACCTCGTCCTTGAGATTCCAATAGACCAATCCCGTCACAATCCCGATTTTGAACAGGGACTTCGGAAGCTCCATGAGAGCGCGCAGCGAGAGGAGCCGCTTGAGCCCCGCCATCGGACTCAAGCGCGTCAGGTCCCATTGCAGCCGTTCCGTCGACCAGACCCAGCCGGTCTGGAGGATATGCGCGCCCACGGCCAGTCCCACCAGGAGCAGTCCGAACGGGATCACAACGGCAAGAATGTCGCGGCCAACGTGCATTGCAAGCGTCGGCAAGGTACTTTCGGTCAGGGAGGTGGTGCCGGCTGCAGCGAGCCATCGTTGCATCGTCGTGGTTAACAGGCCTATGGCGTACACGCCCATGAAACTCCCCGCGGCGACAGTGGCCGTCAGCGAAGTGGCGATGGAGACCTCGCGGCTGCTCGCGACTTGGCCCTTGCGGCGCGCGTCCTCGCGTCGCCGCGTAGTCGCTTGTTCGGTACGCTCTCCGGCTTGTGTGAAGTGTCGGTCCAATGCCTCTCAAATTGGACTCCGCGATGGATCCGAACAACGGTAACGACAACCCAAACACGAGCAGTCCGACCCCAATCGTGATCGGAACATTGTTGAGCATGACATTCAGTTGCGGAATGGTCCGGCCGAGAATTCCCATTCCCAAGGTGACGATGAACACAGCGGTCATGACGGGCGCCCCCACCTTCAACGCGAGCACGAACATACCGAGGCCGAGTTTCAGGACGCTTTCCACGAGGAAACCGCTGAAGTGGACGTGCATGGGCGGAACGAGTTGAAAACTTGCGACCAGGGCCTCAAACATCATGTGATGGCCGTCGATCGCCAGGAAGATCAGCATCCCCAGCAGGCCCATGAACTGCCCCAGAATCGGAACCTGCCCACCGGCGACAGGATCGAGAGCGCTGATAAGATTGATGCCCATCTGGATGCCAATGAGTTCCCCCGCGATGATGAACGCGTTCATCACGAAGCTGATGGCGAAGCCCAGCACCATCCCGACCATGAATTCGGTGAACAGCAGCGGCACGACTTGTGGCCATGAGAGACTGAGAGGCCGCATTTGATCAGACACGATCGGAAATAGGATCACCGTGAAGCCGATCAGTAACCCGATCCGTACATGGAGCGGCACGGAGCGACTGCTGAAGGCCGGTATGGCGACCACAATCCCCGCCACCCGGATCAAAATCACCCCGAAGAGCGGGATGTAGTCCTGGATCAGGGGTAGCAGATTCACCATAACGTCACCGGATGTACATCGGGATGTTGTTGAAGAGGTTGACCGTAAAGCCCACGCCCAGGCTCATCATCCAGGGGAAAAATAGGACGAACGCTAAAAAGACCGCCAGGATCTTGGGAACGAAACTGAGGGTCGCTTCGTTGATCTGCGTGACGGCTTGGAAGATGCTGACCAGCAGCCCGGCGCCGAGACTGAACAGCAGCATGGGAGCCGAGAGCAGAATCATTGTCTCGATGGCGGAGCGTCCGAGGTCCATGACGGTTTCGGTTGTCACGGCACAAAGCTCCCCACGAGGGAGCCGACGAGCAGGAGCCAGCCATCGGCGAGGACGAAGAGCACGAGCTTAAAGGGGATCGAAACCAGCACCGGTGGCAGCAGCATCATGCCCATGGACATGAGCACGCTGGCCACCACCATATCCACGATCATGAATGGGATGGCGATCACAAAACCGATTTGAAAGGCGGTCCGCAATTCCCCGACAATGAACGCCGGAATCACGACGCGAATGGGAAGCTCCTCGGGATTCTTCGGCGGCGCGAGCTTGGCAATGCGCACAAACAGAGCGAGATCTTTTTCCCGCGTCTGTTTGAGCATGAACTGCCGGAGCGGCTTGGCCGCCAGGCCCAACGCTTCCTCTTGCGAGATCTTCTGATCGAAATACGGCTGGAGAGCATCGGCATGAATACGGTCCCATACCGGGCTCATGATGAAGAACGTAAGGAACATGGCGAGACCCACCAGGACTTGTGTCGGTGGCACCTGCTGCGTTCCTAGCGCTTGTCGAAGGAAGGCCAGGACGATGACGATGCGGGTGAAGGAAGTGACCATGACGAAGAGAGCGGGCGCAAGCGAGAGTACGGTCAGCAGCAGGACGATCTGCATCGCGACCGAGGGGCCGGTTCCTCCCGCTTCGCCAAGCTGAATCGAAATTGCGGGGGAAGCGGGCGTCGCTCCGATAGCAGTGCCGATCCAACCGAGCGCCAGTAAGATCATGAGGGCGACAAAACCAACGAGTCGTAAATTCACGGCTCGCTCCTTGTCGTCGCGCGCGTTTGGTGATTGCGGATCGCTTCACTCACTCGCACGTACACGGGCACCTGACTCTCCTTGACTGGCTCCGGGCGCACCACGCCAGCATCCAAAAACTGCGTGGAAGCGAGCGCCTCGGGAGCCGGTCGGTCGAACTGCGTCAACAATACGAGCTGTTGTGGGGTGGCTCCGATCACGAGTGTCCGACCGGCGACCTCCAAGACCAGCACGCTCCGACGGCTGCCCAAGGCGAGTGATGTCGCTAAGCGAATCGTGGGAATCGACGCGCCGCCGGCCAACATTGGCCTCAGCCAACGCCGGGCAGCCGCGGCGGTCAGCAACATCAGCGCCAGAACGACCACCAGCGAGGATGCCATCTTGAAGAAACTCTCCGTGAGATCCATGGGATTCGTACTCCCTCAACTTGTGTCTTCTGAGTGAGCGAATATCTCTCTCTTAAGAAGTTAGATTCTTCGCTGCGCTCAGAATGACACGTGCGTTATTGCAGGTGCCGGACTCGTTCCGCCGGACTGATGACGTCGGTCAGCCGGACGCCGAGCTTCTCGTTCACCACCACCGCTTCACCGCGAGCGACCAATTTTCCGTTGACCAACACTTCCATCGGCTCGCCCGCCAACTTGTCCAGCTCAATCACCGATCCCTGGCCGAGCTGCAGCAAATCTCGAATCAACATGCGGGTCGAGCCGATCCTCACCGAAAGCTGCAGAGGGATATCCAGGATGAAGTCCACCGCGTTCGTACTTCCCGTCGACGCTGACTGCTCCAGGGGTGGGAAATCAGCCGGGCGGGCGGTGACGGCCGCGGACGCCTTCTCTTCTGTAACTGCGCCGGCTTGGCTCTCACTCATAGTTATTCTCCTTTGCCTCGGGGTCTCCGGATTTGATGACCGAGACGACCTGTAGTGCTTGTTGTCCCTTTACCACGCCGAGCAGGCCTCTAAACTTCGAGAGGCCTTCAATGGAGGCCATTACCGGATCGCCGAAGTTCTTATCCAGAAGAACCACATCGCCGGTCGCGAACCCCATAAGATCTTCCACATGAATCGTCGCTTGGCCCAGCTCCACCGCGATTTCCAGAGGGCAGTGCTGGATCTCTTCGCGCAATCGAATCGCCCAGTGCTGATTCACATCCTGCTGATTGTTCATGAACCCAGCGCACAACTTCTCCTTGATCGGTTCGAGCATCGAGTACGGATAACACAGGAAAAACTCCTTGCTGACGTCTCCGATCTCCAGTTGTAATGTGGCCACCACGGCTAATTCGCGAGCGGTAATGACCATGGCAAATTCGGGATTGCTCTCCACGCGAAGAATCTCTGCCTTAACGGGATGAGCCCCTTTCCAGGCCTTCTCGAGATCCTGAAGCGCGAGACCGCCGATATTGCGAATGAGCCGTAACTGAATCGGGGTAAAGTCCCGGCCTTCCGGCTTCACGTGCGTCTGGCCGCCCCCGCCGAAGTAGTAGTCTGTCAGGAGGTACACAAGCGACGCGTCCATCGCCCAGAGACCGTTGCCGACGAGGGGATCCATTTTGAAGATGACCAGAGAAGAGGGAAGCGGAAGGCGATCCATCAGAGTGCCGAACTTCACGATTTCCGTCGCCTGAAGCCTGATATCGACGGAGCGATGCAGAGATCGGGTGAACGTTGCGGTCAGGAGTTTGATGAACCGGTCGTGGACGATGTCCAGTGCGGCCATCCGGCCGCGGACGACCCGGTCGTGACCGCTGAAGTTGAAGGCCGTGATTGCCGCGGGCGTCTGTGGCTCCTTGGGCGCAGTCTCCACCTCGCCCGTGACGACGCCCTTCAGCAGCGCGTCGATTTCATCCTGGTTGAGAATCTTTTCGCTCATTGCACCACGAACTCGGTAAAGTAGGCGTTGCGAGCCTGGCCGGTCGCCAGCAGCGCATTGATCCGCTGCAGGATTTCGTCCCGGAGCTGTAATTTGCCCGCTGTCGGCTTCAGGGTTTGGGCATCCTTACTGCTCAACAAAATGAGAATCGCGTCCCGCACCTGAGGACTGCGTTCGCTGACTTCCGCCTTGGCGGGAGCTCCATCCAGCTCGAGCTTGATCGTGACTTTCAGGAAGCGCGGCTCGGCATCCGCTAAGTTGACGATGAAAGGGTCCATATCCATGATGGGCCCGATTTTCGTCCCTGGTCCGGGCGACTCCGCTTTGGCTTCCCCCGGTTTGCCTTCCCCCGCCTTCCCCTCCGCAGTCTTGGTGTCGTCGGCTTTGGCCTCGGCCTTGTGCGGCGTCATAAATTTGAACCATGCGAAGGCTCCTCCTCCGCCGAGGGCGAAGAGCACAAGCACTCCCACAAGAATCCACTTCAAATTGCTCTTCTTGGGCGGCACCGGCGCGGCGCCTTCCTCGGACTCTTTCGTTGTCTCATTCGTCGCCATACGTCCTCCAAAGCAGTGCCGTCAGAAAACAAACCTATATGCGTGATGAGTGAGCAAGGGGTATGCCAAGGAAAGACAGGACATGAAGGGGCACGCAACGCGCAACCCCCATTGGCTAGAGCAATTACCTTAGATCACCCCTATTGCCCGTCAAACTTGTCAGGCGTCTTGTCACCTTCTTGACGAAGAAAAAACGGTCAGCAGAAGCACATTTGGCCCGAAGCGTGTCCCACGGGAAAAACGGCCGTCCCACGCGCACAGGAATGTTAGAGAGATAGGAAACGGGAGGTGGGCGGGCCGCGTTCGGCCCGCCCGGGAGGCAGATTATCGCTTCAGGTTGACCAGTTCACCCAGAATGTTGTCGGCGGTGGTAACGACTCGCGCATTCGCCTGGAAGCCACGTTCGGCGCCGATGAGATTGATGAATTCTTCGCCCAAGTCCACATTCGATAGTTCCAGAGAGTTCGACAGCGTGCGGCCCAAACCTGAGCTGTCCGGCTTGCCGATGATCGGAGATCCTGAGTCGCCGGCTTCCGCCAGAAGGTTTTTTCCCACCTTGGATAATCCCTGTGCATTGTTAAACCGGGCCAGGGCCACCTGAGCAAGCGTGCGCAACTGGCCGTTAGAAAAGCGGCCCGTCACCAAGCCGCTTGTGTTTACCGACAGTCCCTGAAGCGAGCCCGAGGCGTAGCCGTCCTGGGACTGGTTGACCAGCGCTGATATGGACCCGAACTGGGTCGTCATATCGAGCCCGGTCCCGCCGTCCGTGGTGACGCTGGTCCCGAAATTGGTCGCAATTGCCTGGCCGGCCGTGGCTCCGATGAAGTCAATGCCATCCCCACCCGCATTGTGATAAATGATCGTGCTCTCCCGATCCAGTGCCCCGTTCGTCGTGAACGAGACGGTTCCGGAAGCCACCAACGCGTCCGCACCGGACGCGAAGCCGGCCGCCACCGTCACCTGGGAGGAGTCGGTGACCTGATTGTAGTTCCACGTGTTCGTTCCCACCTTTGTGAAATACGTGTTGAGGACATGCCCGATACCGAGCGAGTCATAGACGGTCAGCGACGTGGAGAAATTCGACTTGCCGGTCGGATCGGAAATGAGAAAATCGGTGCCGGTCGTGGAGACGGCGCTGGTGGCGGCGGTCATGTTCATGGTGGTTGCCAGCGTGTCGGCGCCGTTGACCGTGACCACGGCCGTCCCGGTGCTGCCGGCGATGTTCGGAGCGCCGGTCATGCCCGAGTTGAAAGTATATTCTTGTGTGCCGGCATCGTAGGACGCCGTGAAGCCAGAGTAGGCGGCAGCTTTGTAGGGATCGGCGGCGCTCAACGCGCGCACCGCGGTTTGGATCGCGGAAGCCAAGGCGCTCCCGGTCAAGCCCGCGGCCAGGGTCACAGTCTTGGCTCCGTCGCCGTTGAGATTGATGTCGAATGATAGGTTGCCCGCCGCCGTGGTGGTGACCGCAGCGGCTCCTGAGACAAGTTTCGCCGTCAGCCCGATCGGCGTCGATTGCGAATCCAGATTCGCGGAGACAGTGAGCTTCGTGGTGGCATTCGGCGGCGAAGTGGTCGTGGACAAGTTGATGTCTGAGATGGTACCCGTAATGTTTCC
>VBON01000045.1:10586-11136 GCA_005877525.1 Nitrospirota bacterium | reverse complement strand
GACATTGAATTGGCCGGCGCGGGTATAGAAGACCCCCCCTGAGGTACTCTTTACCTGGAAAAAGCCGTTACCATCCACCGCCATATCGAGCGAGTTGTTCGTCGTCTGCAGCGATCCCTGGGTGAAGTTGGACTGGATGCCGGACAAAAACACCCCGATCCCACTAGAGGTGGAGCCTGACGCTCCGCCCAGACTGGCATTCACGATGTCGGCGAAATTCGCGCGACTGGACTTAAAGCCCACCGTGCCCGTATTGGCGATGTTGTTGCCGATGATCGAGAGATTGGTGCCGTTGGCATTTAAGCCACTGACGGCGGCAAACAGGGCTGACAAGATTCCCATGGTGTGTCTCCTATGTCAATTAGTGACGTTGACGATGGCGGTCGGAAGAGCCGTTTGCCCGGCGTCGAATACCAGGACCGGCCCATTCCCGTCGTAATTAATACTCCGGACAATACCCGTGGTCTGGGTAGTGGCGGACACTGCGTCGCCATTCGCGGCCTTTGCGGAGACGCTGAATGAATAGAGGCCGGTCGGCAAGGTATTGCCC